>SCST01000091.1 GCA_004299465.1 Methylovulum sp.
ATTGTTTCCCGCCTTACATTCGGCAAATCACCCAAGACATTATCGACTCAGAAACCAACCAATTTTTCATCGCTACTCACAGTCCTTATGTGTTAAATGATTTCTTGGAATATGAGCGTAATGACGTGGCTATTTTTATTGCCAACTTTAAAAATGGCGAAACCGTGATTAGGCGTTTAACCGATGAAGAGGTAAACGATGTTTACCAGTACGGTATAGATTTATTTTTCAACCACGAATTATTTACGGATGATTAGGAACATTAATTACCACATCATCCCAGAATGTTATTTAGATACAAACTTGGTTGAAACGATTGTTCCGCCACAAGGGTTTAAAGGCTCTGATGGGTACAATCACCAACACACTTGCAATGATGTTGTTAAGTTAATCAGGACGAAATTAAATGACAATTTCGCCGTAGGGATTGTAGATAGGGATAAAAGGAAACTGGAGCATACCGATGAGTTTAAGTTGCTGGTATCCAAACAAAATTTAGAACTCTATGTTCATCCTGATAAAAACCACTATTTAATATTCCACAAACCTATTGAAAAATGGCTTATTGAAGAAGCCGGACAATGTGGAATGTCTTTAGCAACCCATAATTTGCCAACAACGCTAAAAGAACTCACCAGAATATCCAAGCGCGAATCCAGCAAAACCGATCAACGCTTTAAAAATTTGTTTCGAGATTTAAAAACTCAAAATGCCAGCGGTATCAATCTATTAGCCAAATGGATTGAGCATCTGAAAGCAAACCCTTATAACGCCGACAAAACAACGTTACAAAACCTGTGACAACAACCATTAACAAAGGTCGCCCTGTGTCAGAACAACAACACTTACTTTTTGAATTAGGCTCCGAAGAATTGCCGCCTAAAACCTTGCTAAAACTCAGCAAGTCCTTGCTTGACAATATCACCGCCGGCCTCAACGCCGCTGGTTTAAATTTCACCGCAGGCAAAGCCTACGCCACGCCGCGCCGTTTGGCGGTGCTGATTGAAAATCTGGCAACGGCACAGCCGGACAAAACCGTCGAAAAACGCGGCCCGGCGATACAGGCGGCATTTGCGCCCGACGGTACGCCCAGCAAAGCGGCATTAGGATTTGCAACCAGTTGCGGGACGACATTCGATCAGCTTGAGCGCCTGAAAACCGACAAAGGTGAATGGTTGAGCTTTACGCAAGCCGTCAAAGGCCAGGCCACCGAAGAGATTATTCCCGACATTATCCGGCAGGCCATCGCCGTGTTACCGATCGCCAAACGCATGCGCTGGGGCAGTTTTGCGACCGAGTTCGTCAGGCCCGTGCATTGGGCGCTGTTGCTGTTCGGCGATAAGGTGATCGGCACCGAGATTTTAGGCCTGACTACCGGCAACACGACGCAAGGCCACCGCTTCCATGCGCCGCAGAAAATCACGATCAGCAAACCGGAAGATTATGAAACAGTGCTATTGAATCAAGGCAAAGTCATTGCCGATGTCGAACAGCGCAAACACATCATCCGCGGCAAAGCCGAACAAGCCGCCGCCAAAGTTAACGGCATCGCCCATATCGAAGTGGATTTGCTCGAAGAAATCGCCGCTTTGAACGAATGGCCGGTGCCGATTACCGGCAACTTCGACCCGCGCTTTTTGGCTCTGCCGAAAGAAGTGTTGATCACGACGATGCAAACTAACCAGAAATATTTCCCGGTCGAAAATGCCGACGGCAGTTTGCTGGCGCATTTCATTACCTTCAGCAATATCGAAAGCACGCGTCCTGAATCCATTCAGCAGGGTAACGAGCGCGTTGTTACGCCGCGCCTGTCCGATGCGGAGTTTTTCTGGAACCAGGATCGCAAACAGCCGCTGGCGGCCCATATCGACAGCCTGAAAACCGTGGTTTTCCAGGAAAAGCTCGGCACGGTTCATGATAAAAGCGTCCGCGTCAGCCGGCTTACCGTGCGTATCGCCGAACAATTATCTGCCGATGCCGGCTTGGCCGAGCGGGCGGCGATGCTGGCGAAAACCGATTTGCTGACCAACATGGTCGGCGAATTCGGCAATCTGCAAGGCATTATGGGACGTTATTATGCGCTAGCCGAAGGCGAAGCGCCGGAAGTTGCTTGGGCCTTGGAAGAGCAGTATTTTCCCAAACAATCGGGCAGCCCGACGGCGAGCACTACCACCGGACAGATTCTCGCGATTGCCGAAAAAATCGATACGCTGGCCGGCATTTTCAGCGCAGGCCTCATACCGACCGGCGACAAAGACCCTTATGCGTTAAGACGCGCCGCTTTGGGCTCGTTAAGAACGATGATTGAAAACGGCTTAAATCTTAATATCCGCGAGTTGCTTAATGTTGCGCTAAGCCAGTTCACACACGACTTCGATAAGGAAAAAACGCAAACGGCTATTGTCGATTTTGTCTTTGACCGATTGAAGGGTTATTGTCTCGATAAAGGTTATAGCGCCGATGAGTTTGATGCCGTCATGGCCTTGGCGCCTGATGAACCGCTGGATTTCATGCAGCGTCTTGCTGCCGTTAAAACCTTCCGGCAACTGCCTGAAGCGGAAAGCCTGGCCGCCGCCAATAAACGCATCAGTAATATCCTGAAAAAATCCGACACCGCGCCTGCCGACACCGTAGGCGCACTGGTCGAGCCGCAGGAAATCCAATTATTCGCCGCCGCCGAGCAATCGGCTAAAGACATCCAGCCGTTATTGGCGCAGCGCGATTACCAGGCGACGCTTAACCGCCTGGCGGGTTTACGCAATGATGTCGATGCATTTTTTGATCACGTCATGGTCATGTGCGACGACCCTGAACTGCGGGCCAACCGGCTGGCTTTGCTGAACCTGTTATCCGGGCAGTTTTTAACCTGCGCCGACATTTCCAGGCTGCAATCTTAAAACGCGCCGATGACCGAAAACCGCTACGTTTTGCTGGACCGTGACGGCGTGATTAACCACGATTCCGATGACTTCATCAAGTCGCCGGAGGAATGGCAACCGATAGACGGCAGCCTTGAAGCCATCGCTTTGCTGAATGCGCATGGCTACCGGATCGCCGTCATCACCAACCAGTCAGGGCTGGCGCGCGGCCTGTTCGATGACAGCGTGCTGGAAAAAATCCATCAAAAAATGCACCGGCTGACGAATGACAAAGACGGCAATATTGACGCTATTTATTTTTGCCCGCATGGTGCGGACAGCGCATGCAACTGCCGCAAGCCGAAGCCCGGCTTGCTGGAATTGTTCGCTGCTGAAAAACATGCCGATTTGGCACACACGTATTTTATCGGCGACTCCTGGCGCGACATCCAGGCCGCCCTAGCGGCGGGCGCACTGCCTATGCTCGTTAAAACCGGTAAAGGCCAAAAAACCTTGACCGAACATCCTAACCTCAACATTCCTGTTTTTGACACTCTCTATGACGCAGCCAAACACATCGTATCAGGGCAGTAAAATCAAGCTCTACCTGGGTTCAACGGTATTATTCGTTTCCATGATGCTATCCACGCTGATTTTTGGACCCTTAGTGCTGCTATGCAGCGCATTCCCTTTTTCGGTACGCTACAAAATTGCCAAGCTCTGGGTCCAGCTTGTATTGTTGATAGCCAGGATTTTCTGTGGCGTCCGTCATGAAGTCGAAGGCTTGGAGCACATCAAGGATATCCAGACGGCGATTGTCCTCAGCAAGCATCAATCGGCCTGGGAAACCATTGCGCTAAGGCTGATACTGCCGACCCAAACGGCATTATTGAAGCAATCGCTGCTGCGCTTGCCGATTTGGGGCTGGGCGCTGGCGACACTGAAACCTATTGCAATAGACCGGAAAAACCAGCGTGCGGCACTGAAAACCTTGCTTAAACAGGGTAAAGCCTGCCTGAATGAAGGGATATGGGTGGTCGTATTTCCTGAAGGCACACGGACAGCGCCGGGCGAAGTCAAAAAATTCAATGCCGGCGGTGCTATATTGGCAGAGAAATCCGGTTATCCGGTTATTCCGGTAGCGCATAATTCCGGCCACTGCTGGCCGCGCTACAGCTTTTTAAAATATCCAGGCACCATCACGGTAAAAATCGGGCCAGTCATTGACACCAAAGGCCGTAAAGCGGCGGATATTAATGCCGAAGCAGCGGAATGGATAGCCCAGGCCATGAAGAATATGTGATAAAGAACACAAAACCAGGTGACAACACTTGTGCGTATAATGGCGCACCTTTCAGAACCCCATCAACAACGGTAACTCCCTACATGAAAAAACAACTGCTTATCGCGCTCTCTGTACTCTTGCTGCCTGCTTGCGCAGATAAAGAACAATATCAACAAGCTGTAGTGGAACAAATACAGAAAGACCAACAATTACAAAAAGAACAGCATGTTAAGGACTACGCGATGGAACCCGAGCATTTGGCCAAATGTGTTGTGGACACCAGTTCGAAAAATATGCCGGGTATTTTCCCGTTGGACCCCGCTCGCCTGACGGCATATCGCAACTACACAAAAATGCTGACCTTATCGAAGTCGGCAGACCCTAAGAAAACCCTGGAGGAATTGCGTACTGATTTCGGTTCAGCAAAAGCCCTTGCTGAAGCCAATGCCAATTTTACCGAAAGCATGCTGGATTGCTATGCCGCAATCGTTTCGGAAACTGAAGAGGATGTTAAGGACAAATAACCGGCTGTTGTTTAAGAATTGCCCACGAAAAGCACGAAAAATCCCACAACACGATTCTTTCTATCTTTCGTGGACTTTATTT
>SCST01000092.1 GCA_004299465.1 Methylovulum sp.
CGAATTGATATAATTTGATGTGGAGGCGACGATGGATATAAGTGTGCTGTTTAAATTAGTAGTGCTGTTATTGTGGCCATTTTTATTGTTATTTTTATATTATCTATTCGATAGCAAAGGTTTTAAAAGGCGTTGGGAAAGCCTAAAAAAGCGGTTTTATTAGACATCTTTCCTAAATACAGTCATAGCGCAAGTTTAACAAGGGTCGCCACTACGGTTTGTCGCTACGGCGCCTATTTCGCTGGCAATCGCAACATTCGTTACGCGCATTTCTGTTTTTAAATCGCCAAGGCGTTGATCAACTCAAGCTGCGGCCCGTTTGTTTCACTTTTCCCTTCCAGGCACTGGTCCAGCGGCACCATTTCCAGCTCGCCTTTATTGAGCGCGGTCACATGGGCTTGATGCCCCTGACAAAGCGCGTGCACCGCCGCATGCCCCATCTTTGATGCAATCAGCCGGTCCAATGCGGTCGGGCTGCCGCCGCGCTGGATATGCCCTAAAACACAGACATGGACGCCAAGATCGTATTGATTCATCAGCACATTTTTTATTTGATACGACAAGCCGGCTTTTTCCCCTTCGGCGACAATAATGATCGATGAGGTCTTGCCGCGCTCGGCGCCCTTCCTGATGTCGTTAACAATTTTCTGGTAGTCGACCGCCTGGTTGGATAACACGACATGTTCGGCGCCGGTGCACACGCCGACTTGCAAAGCAATGCTCGATGATTTGTGCCCCATGACTTCAACCAGGAAGGTCCGGGCATGCGCCGATGCGGTATCCCTGATTTTATCCACCGCGTCAATTGCCGTCTGCACGGCGGTGTTAAAGCCGATGGTATATTCGGTACCGGAAATATCATTATCGATAGTCCCCGGAATGCCGATCACCGGAATGCCATGTTCCCGGTGTAAATCCATCGCACCGGCAAAAGAGCCGTTCCCGCCGATGACAACCAAGCCGTCAATATGTTTCCTGAACAGGATATGCGCCGCTTCCTGCCTGATTTCAGCGGTAAAAAACTCAAGGCAGCGCGAGGTATCGAGAATGGTTCCTCCGCGCTGGATGATGTTACTGACCGACGCCAAGCCGAGCTTCTGGATATTGCCTTCCAACAAGCCGGAATAGCCCCGGTAAATACCGAAAACATCGATGCCGAGACCGATAGCCGTCCTGACGACGGAACGCACGGCCGCATTCATGCCGGGACTATCGCCTCCGCTACACAGCACGCCTAATGATTTAATTGCTTTAACGGTGGAATCCATTATTGATTATCCCATTGTTTTTGTTGGGTTATTAATTTTCCCAAAAGTTCTTGCACAGTATATTCAGAGTACTGCGCAAGAACTTTTGGGAAAATTAATACCCATTCAATAAGTTATTAATTGTTTCATAAGTGCTTGCCGAACTCATTTAACGAAGACTGGCCATTTCTAGTGCAAGCACTTATGAAACAATTAATATCCTAGCCATCCTCTTACTCATTAGTTAAATGCCATCGAAGTCAAAAAAAGATGTTGATTTTAGTTCAACAAAAGATCCCTACGCACAGCGCGAGGCTGAAAAGTATGAAAATCCCATACCGAGCAGGGAGTTAATCCTCCAATATATCGAGCACGCGGGAAAACCGCTGCTGCGCAAAGAAATCGCCGACGCATTTTCGCTGGACAGCGAAGATCAGTTGGAAGCGCTACGTCGCCGTCTCAGGGCGATGGAGCGCGATGGCCAGTTATTATTTAACCGTGAGCAACGCTATTGCCTGGTTAATAACAAGGATTTGATTGTCGGTCGCATCATCGGCCATGCCGACGGTTTTGGGTTTATACGCCCCGATGACGGTTCGGATGATTTGTTTTTATCGCCGCGCGAAATGAATCCCTTGCTGCACAATGACCGTGCGATGGTGCGCATTGTCGGGATTGATAAAAAAGGCCGCCGCGAGTGTGCGGTTGTCGAGATCCTGGAGCGCAATACCCACCAAATTGTCGGGCGGCTCTACAAGGAAGACGGCTTTACCTATGTTGTGCCCGACAATAAAAATATCGCGCAAACCGTATTATTGCAAAAAGACGGCGTAGGCAAGGCCAAACAAGGGCAAATCGTTGTCGCCGAAATCGTCGAACAACCGACCAAGCTGCGCCAGCCGATAGGCCGTATTATTGAAGTGCTGGGTGATCATTTAGCGCCCGGCATGGAAATCGAAATGGCGATTCGCTCCCATGAATTGCCTTATCTATGGCCTGGCGAATTGCTCGAGGAAATTAAATCATTAAGCCCTGAAGTGCCTGAGTCAGCAAAAGAAAACCGCGAGGATTTGCGGAAAATCCCGTTGGTCACGATTGACGGCGAAGATGCGCGCGATTTTGACGATGCGGTTTATTGCAAAAAAACGCCCAAAGGCTGGAAATTACTCGTCGCGATAGCCGATGTCTCGCATTATGTGCAGGTTAATAGCGCACTGGATAAAGAAGCGAAAAACCGCAGCACTTCGG
>SCST01000093.1 GCA_004299465.1 Methylovulum sp.
CGGCGGCGTAATTCCAGGTTGGCACCACTTTGCCGGTTTGCTGTTTGGTGGCATACCAGGATGGCGATATGTAGGCATTTTCTGCCTGAAATATCGCTAACACTTCGCTGCCTGGATCGGTATCCCTCCACATCGGATTGGCACGCGCAACGTGGCCACGTAAACAACCGCAGTCCGAGCCGTTGTCCACCCAGTGCAATGGAATAGGGTTGGCGGCGAGACCATCGGCAGACAAAGTCACCAGCGTTGCCAGCGGATAATCGCGAATCAAGGTTTGCATGACATCGAAGCTGGGTTCGTCAAAGTGATTGGGGATATACATGATATTGTCCGGCACTAATTAGCATTGCTTGTTACGGCGGTTAAAAAAGCCGTAATCAAAGGATGGGGTGACCGAGCTTGCGGCACGAATAGCGTGCCGATAAAGAACCGATGATCGGGCCATTCAATGACACGGATGTCGCCTTCGGCATCGGCGCCGGTAATTTGCATCGGGCCTTGTTTTAGAACATCGCTATAGCCTGGACTGATGCCAAAATTACAGTAATACTGCTCGGTGGCAGTCGTTGCACTGTAAATAGCAGCCACTCGCGAACCTGGCTCAAAAGTCAGGTGCATGGTTCGCCCAGCCAACGAGCAAGTCAGCTGTGAAATAAACAGATTTGAAGCATACGGATCGTATTCGGCATGTTGGGCATCCTTAAAACCCAAAACGTTGCGGGCATATTCGATAATCATGTGCTGGAAACCGCCGCAAGTGCCCAAGCATGGGATGTTATTTTCTCGGGCATAACGAATCGTCGACAGCGTTTTGTCCATGTTTTTGTAAGGGCTACCTGGGGCAACCCAGATGCCGGCGTAATCCGCGAACAGTGCGGAAGTGAGGTCTGCGGAGAAAAGCTTGGTGTGTATTCGCCGAGCAGGGCTATTGATTTAGTGTTGTCTTTCATTCGCTTGAGTCCTTCATTCAGTAATATTGAACCATAAGGCTTTATTGCATCGGTTGCCTGATGACGGTTTTCCATTTCTTCGGATCGGCCTCCCACTGCATCTTTGAGTGGGTATAGGCGATGAATGGCGTTGGTCACCACGCCCCAAATCACCAGTTCAAGGTTTTCGTGTACGGCTATATGGGTATAGTCTGGGTTTTCAGCTTTGAGTTTCCAATGCCCGTTTTCGCGTTCCAGACGTTTTACCGTCAGCTCGTCATTCAATGCACAAACAACAATATTGCCCGGTACCGCTTCGATGGAACGGTCCACAACCAAAATATCGTTGGGATGAATGCCTGCATTGATCATAGAAAACCCTTGGGCGCTAGCAAAGAAGGTCGCAGCAGGTTTTTGTATAAGCAGCTCGTTTAAGTCTAGGGTCTTCTCAATGTAATCGTCGGCTGGTGACGGGAAACCCGCTACGACTTTACTGCTAAATAATGGCAATCGCATTGTACGCGGCGATAGCGTTGGCGAACATTGTGTGAAAGCTGTTCTAAACATAGTTTTTCGGAAACTTTTTGGGGAAATTAAGTAATGCCTTTTTGTTTTCTTTTAGTTCTCCTTTTATTGTATTGTAGGGTAATTTTGGCC
>SCST01000843.1 GCA_004299465.1 Methylovulum sp.
TCCTGTTTTCTACAAGGAAGAGATAATGTATCCCTTAAATATTCTACTATATCATCTCTAAATTCTTCCAGTGCATCTCTACTACTTCTATTTCGCTGTAATTTGTCTAATCTCTCATATCTTCTATATAGTGTGTCTTTAATTTGGCTCAATTTTTGTTCTAACTCTTCTTCTTCATAATGTAGTCTACAATCTTTCAAATTATATAATATGCCTTCGGCAATGTGTCCCAACTTTCCTTTATTTATAAATGTATATATCTCAGCACCTTTAAATATTATCTCTCTAAGAAAGTCAGATTTTGTTTCAAATCTTGTATAATGATGATCAATAATTTTAGCTACATCTCTGTCAAACTGCTTTTCTGACCTAAAACTATAATGTTTGTCTGCAAATCTAAGAGTTTGTCCGGAAGAATGTCCTTTATCGTCTTCTGTTTTATATTTAGAGCTCGACAATAAAATATCCATGATTTTGCATAAGCCATTATTCCACTTACCCAAATAATGATAATCATCGCAAGGTTCTTCTTTTCCAAAGGTTTCTACATGGACTTTATTTCCGTATATTCCTGCTGCTACATAATTAGATGCACGTTTTTTAACATCATCAACTGTTAGGGTAGGATCATCTTTATGGATATCATGAAATATCTTTAGATATGATGACATAAATCCAGGAGCAAAATTCTTAATATCTTCTAATGTCCAATTTGGATATGCATTATGAATTTCCTGAATAATCTTAAGTTCTAAACTATTATACTGTTTAGATACCCACTCATCATAAGTTTCATCTCCATAAAATTTGTCGTTGGTCATTTTGGCACTTCCATATGACTTAATTCTAATATTGGGATATCGAGTTCTTTATCTTTCTCATAACATATAATCATATCAATAAGATCAGAGTGCTTATGTTTTACAAAATTACTTGATAATTGTTCTAGTTCTATTAATATAGAATCAGCACCAACAAATTCACAAAATTTATAAAATATTTTTTTCTGATTATCATCCATATATCTATCTAGATGTGGAATATAATGATTATTCTCAT
>SCST01000094.1 GCA_004299465.1 Methylovulum sp.
GGCTTTGGTGATATTCCGGCTATTGCCCGATGTGGAGATGGCGCATAGCACATCATTAGGCTGGCCCAGCGCTTCGACCTGGCGGGAAAAAACCGTCTCAAAACCATAGTCATTGCTGTGCGCCGTTAAAATTGATGTATCGGTCGTCAATGCGATTGCCGCTATAGCCTTACGGTGTTTTTCATAGCGCACGACCAACTCCGCGGCGATATGCTGGCAGTCGGCCGCGCTGCCGCCGTTGCCGCACAGCAATAATTTTCCGCCTTGTTGTAAGGCCTTGACCAATAATTCACCTGCCGCCTCGATGTCGCCGTTGCAGCTTGCAAGGTTTTTGATCATTTCCAGATGGTCTTCAAGCACAGATATAAATGTTTTCAAAAAAACTCCGATTTAAATAGTGGATATTGCGGCATTGGCAAAAAAAGCGTGGATGTCTTCGTTATCGACGCGGGCATAAATGTCCTCGACGCTGATGTCTAAATCGATGGATTCAAAAGTCACGCTATCGCCGAGAAAATAATGGCTGGATGCCCAGCCGTCACTACGCCGGCATACTTCGACATCGACAAAATCCTGCTCGATAAGCACATATTCCTGTAGTGTCGGTATACTCTGGTAAGCGGTTTTTTTGATGGTTTCATCGGTTTTGCGTGTCGATTTTGACAAGACCTCGATGATAATCACCGGCGTTTCCGTGTAATAATCCTGGTTATTGTCTTTACAGACGACCATGACGTCGGGGTAAAAGAACTTTGAGCCGACTTTGACTTTAATGTCGCTTGCAAATGGTTCGCAAGACTTATCGATTAAGAAATTGCTGAGTTTAGTCGAAATATTTATGACTATGCGTTGATGATTTTTGCTCGTCCCCGCCATCGCATAAATATAGCCGTCAATATATTCATGCTTGATTTCGCGCTCCAGCTCGCTGGCTAAATAATCTTCCTCGCTCATCCATTCCGGTATTTGTTTAAGATTGGCTACCATGTTGTCACCTGAGTTGATTCATTACTTGTTAGATAGAAATGTGGCGGGTTGTGTTTGTCGTTTTGTACGACGGTTTATTACATCCTGATCCTCATCCTCATCAATACTTTTTTTGACAAGATAATGACTTCGACTTCTTCGTTTTCGGCAAAACCATCAGGTAAATTCAGTACGACCTGGTGATTTTTAACGGTAACCGACTCTTTTATCGCTAGCATCATTCATCCCATTCGTTGTATGCGCATCAGCAACTTTATTGGCGGCACCGTAACACTTTCAACTGTTATCTTCATGTTCCTTAAATTGCATCGCATGTAACCGTGCATACGCGCCGTTCTTTTCCAGCAATTCGCGGTGTGAGCCGCGCTCGATAATCCGTCCGTGATCCACCACTAAAATCATGTCGGCATTTTCTATTGTCGACAAACGGTGTGCAATAACCAGCGTGGTGCGGTTACGCATGACTTTTTGCAACGCGGCCTGTATATAGCGCTCGGATTCGGTGTCCAGCGCCGACGTGGCCTCATCGAGTATCAGTATCGGCGCATCTTTCAACAAGGCGCGGGCCAGTGCCAGGCGTTGCCGCTGTCCGCCGGATAGTTTCACGCCGTTTTCGCCGATTTCGGTATCCAGTCCCTGTTCCAGCTTACTGACAAACTCCATGGCATAAGCATCGCTAGCCGCCGCGGTGATGGCATTCCGGTCAGCGCCCGCCAACGCGCCGTAAGCAATATTATTGGCTATCGTATCATTGAATAAAATCACTTGCTGATTTACCAGCGCGATATGGCGCCTTAAATTAGCGAGCTTATAATCATTGATTTCGACGCCATCCAGCAATATTTGCCCGGTACCGTGCGCATAAAACCGCGACACGAGATTAACCAGCGTGCTTTTGCCGCCGCCGGATGCGCCAACCAGCGCAATCGTTTGCCCCGGTTCCGCTTTAAAATTGATGTCGCATAAGGTCGGTTCGCCAGCTCCCTCGTATTGAAAGGAGAGATTTTTAAATTCCAATGCGCCGCGGCAGGTCTCGGCTTCATAGCAGCCGTTGTCAGGTTCGCCCGGTTCGTCGAGAATTTCAAACAACGATTCGGCGGCAACGATGCCTCTTTGAATATCGCTGTTGGCGTCGCTTAATTGCCTGAACGGCCTGGGCAGCAAAAAAGCTGCGGTCAAATAGCCGACAAACGAGCCGACACTGGATTGTTCCATGAAGAATAAGGCCATATACATTAAAAATGCGAGGGCTATGGCAATAATCAACTGCATGGCCTGGTTGTGTACTGCGCTGGTCGTGGTTGCT
>SCST01000095.1 GCA_004299465.1 Methylovulum sp.
CAAAGGGAACTCGAAACGGGATATACAGCTTAAATATCAACTGTACCAAGAAAACGGTGTGCAGGAATACTGGATTGTCTACCCCAATGACCAAGCGATTCATCAATTTGTCCTGGATGACAATGAACGTTACCAACTTAAGCACATGTACACCGATGATGACAGGGCCACGCCGTACTTATTCCCTGATTTGGCGATTGACTTGACTGAAATATTTGAAACCTGGCAAGAACAGTAAACACCCCGGAGAAAAAACGATGAAATTCAATCCCTGTATCGATCAATGCAGCTATGAAGGCAGCCATTGCGAAGGCTGCGGGCGCTCACATGCAGAAATAGCCGAAACCAAGAAACTGGTTATGTCGATTGTTGATTTTATACAAACGCAAGACTATGACAATGGCGAAGATTTTATCAATGCCGTCAGCAAGAGCGTGTTGAAGAAATTGCAGAAGGCTGCAAATGCCTGAGCATGAGCACCAACGCTGAGCTTGTACCTTATTACGCCTTATGAAATATAATGGCGGCTTTTGGCTGAACTGGAGTTTGCTTTGAAACCGATAAAAGTAGGTGTGTTGGGACTGGGTACCGTCGGCGGCGGCACAGTCAATGTGTTGAAACGCAATGCGGCGGAAATCGCCCGCCGGGCCGGCAGGGAAATCGTTATCACCCGCGCCTCGGCAAAAGATCTAAACAAACAACGTATTTGCGATACGCAAGGCATTATTTTAAGCGCCGATCCGCTGGACATCATCAACGACCCGGAAATAGACATCGTCCTGGAACTGATAGGCGGTGCCGGCGCCGTCAAGGACATGGTATTAACGGCGATAGCCAACGGCAAACATGTCGTCACCGCGAACAAATCGTTGATTGCGCTGCACGGTAACGAGATTTTTGCCAAAGCCGGTGAAAAAGGCGTCATCGTTGCGTTTGAAGCCGCTGTCGCCGGCGGTATCCCGATTATCAAAGCAATACGCGAAGGCTTAAGCGGCAATCAAATCCAGTGGCTGGCCGGCATTATCAACGGCACCGGCAATTTCATCCTGACCGAAATGCGCGACAAAGGCCGCGATTTCGATGATGTGCTAGCCGAAGCACAAGCCTTAGGCTATGCCGAAGCCGACCCAACTTTTGACGTGGAAGGCATCGATGCGGCGCATAAATTAACCATATTGGCGTCGATTGCGTTCGGTATCCCGTTACAATTCGATAAAGTCTATACCGAAGGCATTACCCGCATCACGCGCACCGATGTCGAATATGCCGAACAACTGGGCTATCGCATCAAGCATTTAGGCATCGCGCGACAAACGCCGGAAGGCATTGAACTCAGGGTCCACCCGACTTTAATCCCGGAGCGCAGGTTGATCGCCAATGTCAACGGCGTCATGAATGCCGTGCTCGTCAAAGGCGATGCCGTCGGTGCGACGCTGTATTACGGTGCCGGTGCCGGCGCGGAACCCACCGCATCCGCCGTAGTCGCCGACGTCATTGACGTCGTCAGGGCATTGACCAGCGATCCTGAAAACCGTGTGCCGCACTTGGCTTTCCAGGCGGACGCATTGGCCGACATCCCCGTGTTGTCATCGGAGCGCTTCAAGACAGCATACTATTTGCGCCTGAACGCCGAAGACAAACCCGGCGTACTGGCCGATGTCACCCGAATCATGGCCGCCCATAACATCAGTATTGAAGCCATTATTCAAAAAGAACCGTCAAAAGGCGAAATAACCGTACCCATCATCATGCTGACGCAAATCACGCTCGAACAGGAAATGAATGCCGCGATTACCGACATTGAAGCCCTGC
>SCST01000096.1 GCA_004299465.1 Methylovulum sp.
TCGTTGACCGGTGAATCGCTTCCCGTTGCGAAACAGAGCCAGGTGCTTGATCGGGAAAGCATTCCGCTCGCCGAACGCAATAATATGCTGTATATGAACAACGCGGTCACGCGGGGGCGCGGCGAAATGCTGGTGACTGCGACAGGCATGGCGACGGAAATAGGCAAGCTCGCGAGTTTGCTGTCCTTGGCCGAAGACGGCGCCACGCCGCTGCAATTGCAGCTTGACAGTTTAGGTAAACGGCTGGCTCTGATTGCATTGATGGTGGTTGTCGTGTTGTTCGGTAGCGCGCTGTGGCGTGGTGAACCGCTGATAGAAACCGCTTTTACCGCGATTGCCCTGGCCGTAGCGGCGATTCCCGAGGGCTTGCCGGCGGTAGTCACCGTAACTTTGGCATTAGGCATGCACCGCATGGCTAAACAGCGCGCCATCGTCAAACGCCTGGCCGCCGTCGAGACGCTGGGTTGCACGACAGTGATCTGTACCGACAAGACCGGTACTTTGACCGTCAATCAAATGACTGCGCGTTCACTGTTTTATAAAGGCCGGCGTTATCGCGTCAGTGGTGAAGGCTATGATTGCAGCGGCGGTATTTTTCCCGTTACCGGCGGCAGCGTGCCTGCAGGCATGGCCGATTTACTGCTGCCGCTGGCCTTGTGCAATAACAGCCAGTTGCATCAACAACAGGTGATAGGCGACCCGATGGAAGGCGCCTTACTGGTGCTGGCCGCAAAAGGGGGGATGGATAAGGCGCAGGCCGCCGGGCAATTGCCGCGCATTGCGGAAATCCCTTTCGATACCGCGCATAAATATATGGCGACGTTTCATCGCGACGATCAAGGCAATGCGATAACCGTGTTCATTAAAGGCGCACCGGAAGTGCTGCTTAAGCTGTGCGGCACGGTTGTTGAAGAACAGGGCGACACTGCGATCCAGCCTGATGTGCTGCTGGCGGAAAACGAAAATATGGCCGGCACGGGCTTAAGGGTTATCGGGGTTGCTGTACGCACATTGCCTGCTGCCGATTTCTCGGCCGACAATGATTTATTCCAATATATAAAGGACCTGACATTTGTCGCGCTGGTGGGCCTGATGGACCCGCCCAGGGCGGAAGCCCGCAGCGCCATCGAATTGTGCCGGAAAGCGGGCATCGCCGTTAAGATGATTACCGGCGACCAGAAAGTCACGGCGTCTGCGATTGCACAGGAATTGGGACTGGTCGGCGATGTCATCGAAGGGCATGAACTTGCGGCGCTCGATGATGAGGCGCTGGCAGCGTGTATTAATGCGATTGTCGTGTTTGCGCGTACAGCACCGGAGCAGAAAGTCAGGATAGTTAATGCGCTAAAAGCGGACGGCCATGTCGTCGCGATGACTGGTGACGGCGTTAACGATGCTCCGGCGTTGAAAAGCGCCGATATCGGCATTGCGATGGGCATTACGGGCACCGATGTTGCCCAGGAAGCGGCGACGATGATTTTGACCGATGATAATTTTGCCACGATTGCGACGGCGATCAGGGAAGGTCGGGGAATATACGAAAACATGGTCAAATTTGTCCGTTTCCAGCTTTCGACGAATATCGGGGCTATCCTGACCGTGGCCGGCGCCCCCTTATTGGGTATGCCGGTGCCGTTTACCGCGGTGCAGTTGTTGTGGATTAACATCATCATGGACGGTCCGCCCGCAATGTCCCTGGGCGTCGACCCTTGCCGTCCCGGAAACATGGACGAAGCGCCGCGCGACCCCGAAGCCCGCATATTGTCGTTGCGGCGCTTCGGCAATCTTTTTAGCTATGGCCTGATCATGGCTGCCGGTACGTTGGGCGTTTTATATACCGGTTTGCAAAGCGGAGAAACCCATCACGCTACAACGCTGGCTTTTACGACATTTGTGCTGTTCCAGGTCGTTAATGTGTTTAACGCGAGGACTGAAAAAGGCAGCACTTTTAACGGGCATTTTTTTACCAACAGGATGCTTTGGCTGGCTATTTTCTCGGTAATCCTGTTGCAAATACTGGTTATACACTGGCCGCCGGCGCAGCATATTTTCCATACCACAGGCCTGACGCTGACAGATTGGTTAATCGCAAGCGGCGTGGCCTTGTCCGTACTGGTTCTTGAGGAAGTGCGTAAATTATTGGCTAGCTTGGCTAGACGGCTGATGCGCTAGCCTCAGCCATCATGATTAATGGTTCGGATGATTTCTTGCAGAATCTCCGCACTTTGTGCGTTGTCCACCTGGCAAGTACCCGCATTCATATGGCCGCCGCCGTTGTAATTCAGGCATAGCTCACCGATGTTGGTGTTAGAACTGCGGTTGAGTATGGATTTGCCTATCGCCAGGACGGTGTTTTGCTGCTTTAATCCCCACATGACATGTATGGAAATATTGCAAGCAGGAAACAGCGCATAAATCATAAAGCGATTAACGGCGTAGATGCTTTCTTCGTTGCGTAAATCGAGCAAGACAAGATTGCCGTGAACGGTTGAACAGCGTTTTATCTGCTCTTTTGCCGCGGCCTCATGTTCCCTGTATAAATTAACCCGTTCCACGACATCGGGCAGCTTCAATACGTCATCGATATGGTGATGTTTGCAATAATCAATCAAATTCATCATTAATTGGTAATTGGAGACGCTGAACTCTTTAAACCGTCCCAAACCCGTCCTGGCATCCATCAGGAAGTTCATCAGCACCCAGCCTTCCGGGTTTAATATTTCTTCCCTGCTGAATTGAGCCGAGTCGCCTTTATCGACCGCGGCCATCATGTCGTTCCAGCTTGCGGGAAAACGCCCTGCGCCGCCGTAGTAATCATAGACAACGCGCGCGGCGGACGGCGCGTTAGGGTCAATGACATGGTTATCCTGTTTGGCGTTACGGATGGTTTCGCTTAAATGGTGATCGAAAGCGAGGTGCGCGCCGTGAACATAAGGCAGGTTGGTCGTGATATCGCTATCGCTGATGGCTATTTTTCCGTCTTGCATATCTTTGGGGTGAACGAACAAAATGTCGTCAATCAGGTTGATTTCCTTCAATAAAACAGCACAGATCAAGCCGTCGAAATCACTGCGGGTCACCAGTCTAAATTTTTTCTCAGTCATAAATTTCCCTTGCAAATATTGTGTATTTGATTTAAAAGCCTACTAAGAAAAAGGATAGCAGCTTTTAAAAGGATCATAACAAATATTTACCAATAAGTTGTCACGAAAAAGCACGACAGCTTAGAGGTCATGCCTGTTTTTAATACAGGCTTTCGCCGATGTTTAACATTGTCTTGCATCTCCATTTTGTGTTTTTTATTATTCAAGACCGATATAATTCCGGCAATGGCGGTAACAGCTTGTTATCGGTATGAAATTTAATAAGCGAGGATTCACATGAATATCAATAGTATTGGCGGTAGTGCCGGCTCTTCGGTAATTTATAACCCTGTAAAACGTTCCGATCAGGTAAATACGCCTGAAAACTCAAAACCTGCCGTTGCGGGGCAAAGCGATAGCGACAAAAGCAAGCTTCAGTCCGGTAGAGCTGACAACAACGTTATTGGAGCCGGAATACCGGTAAGTTCC
>SCST01000097.1 GCA_004299465.1 Methylovulum sp.
TTTTTAGCGCCTTGCAACTGCGCCCATACGCGATCGGCCTTTTGGTGTTTCGAGCTGACAAAAATAACCGGGATGTTTTTCGTTGCCGGGTCGTCGCGTAACGAGCGGCAGGCAGCATAGCCGTCCATACCCGGCATGACGATGTCCATGAAAATAATATCGGGTTGTTCCGACTTGGCTTTCCTGATGGCTTCATCTCCATCGCTTGCCGTCAGCAGTTGGCACTGCGTTCCTTTCAACGCAGTCTGTAAATTTGCCAGATCGGTTTGGGAATCATCGCAAATCAATATTTTTTGAATAGCCATATAGTTTCTTTATTTTTCGAATCATTAAAGCAACGTTACGGTTGCTATCGTTGAAACCTGAAAATCTCCAGGCGCTGTTTAAGGGCGTTTGGCAGTGTTGAAATGCGCAACCGGGTATTAGCGCCGACACAAGCCCGTTTCAATGGGCATTTTGCCCATCGGCTTTACGGTCCGTCAACCAGGCCAATACCCTGATACTGAGTTTTTGAAACGCGTCATCCTGAACCGGCTTGGTCAGGTAAGTCGTACATCCGGCCATGACGCCTTTGACTTCATCCAGCGGCGAAGTCTTGCCCGACACCATAATGATGGGCGTTTTTTTGTATTCCGGTTTTTTACGCAAGCGACTGCAGGTTTCGTAGCCATCCAGGCCGGGCATCATGACATCGAGGAAAATCAAGTGGTATTGCCGGGCTTCCGCCATTGCCAATGCCGCCTCACCGCTGTCGGCAAAATCAATATCGGCAATTTGTTCCAATGTCGCCAGCTTCAATTGCAGCGACTTCTGTATCGCGGCGCTGTCATCCACGACCAACGCCCTGAACCGGTTGCCGCTTGATAATGCCGCCACGGGAAGCGTCCGGCTGCTTGCCGCACTGTCTTGCAAGCGCGCCGGAGCCTGGACTAATTCAAGCTTGGCGGACGGGATGATAGCAGGCTGGGGCAATGCCGATACCGGCGTCGAAACGGCAGGCAACGCTATCTTGTCGAGCACAGCCATCAGCCTGGCAGGAGTCAGCATGCCGCGGATGTGATACATCGGCGCATCCGTCAACGGCTTTTGGCTGACCGCGACAAGCTCTGCACCAGAATACAGGCTGTTGATAAGCAGGTCTTTTTTACGTAAGGCCAGCGGGTTATCGTAATTGACCAGCAAAATCCCGATACCCGGTTCAGTCGCTTGCGCCAGGGCATAGACTTGTTTGCCGGGCCTGTCCAACTCAAAAAGTTGCCTCAGTTTGTCTTCAATCGCTGCCCCAAATCCCAAAGCGGATATCAATAACACAGGTTGCCCTTGTAAATGATGTTCTTGCCGCAGATTGTTCAATTGCATAACCGGTATTCCTGTTGAATAAACATAACTAAAGAACCGCCCGATAGTTTCTTCGGGTTGATAGCCATAGTTCTTGCGGTACATCCAGCATGCACGGCATTGTTATGTTTACCTGGAAACGCCGGCAATGGATCTTCGTTAAGCCAAAATCAAGTTGGATTACCGCAACCGCATCGTAAAACGTATTGCAAACGCTGTACCAACTTGATAATCCATGACTCTGGGCTAATAAAGCGCTAATACGGGACGATGGCGATGCCTGGACGGTGCCGGCCACGGCTTTGCCGCCACATAACAACTCATTGATTTTAAATAACCGGCTTATGTTTTTTATTAGGTAGCTGGATAATTATCCCAGCCTCGTTGCCAATGCCTTCCGGAAGATACCAGCGCGTCATCATGGTGCAATCCTTGCTG
>SCST01000098.1 GCA_004299465.1 Methylovulum sp.
GGCTATCAACAGGACATAAGCTGCTTGCAGCATAACGCTGTTTTGCGTAGTAGCGGCAATCCAGTTGACAAACCCGCCGATGACCACCGCCACCCATCCCAATGAAGCCAAAGCCGTCGTTTTGCCTCGTCGCTGATAGGCCATAAGCCCGTTTGCCAGCGCAATATGCAGTACGCCGACAAAAATTGACAGGCGCATCATCGCATCAAAGTCTTCCATATCGATAAGCTTCAACCTGCCGGGCAAGCTTTGCTCCGGAAAGCTATAGCCAAAATAGCCGCCAGTGAGCACACCCCAGCCCAATGACACGAGAACAATGGTTAACGCCAGCCTACGCAAACGCAAACCTGATTCTGTTTTCCCCATGGATCGCCATTTAATGCCCAGGAACAAGCCGAATATTGCCGCATAACCGGCATCGGACATAATCATCGCGAAAAATAAGGCAAATGAGAAAAACACGACTGGCGAGGGATCCCAGCCAAAATAGCCGGGTGTTTGATAAAAACTGACTAAATCCTGACCGCCGGACCAGTGCTTCGGGTTTTTAAGTAAGGTAGGGGGCGTTTCTCCGGTATCGGGATCGGTGCTGATCAAGGCTAGCTGGTAATACCGGGCAAATTGTTCATAACGGTCAAGATCGGCTTCAGCAACCCAGGCCTGGGTAATAAAGACGCCATCGTTATCCAGGGTCATTGCATGGGCGTTTTTTAAATCCGTCTGATCCTGGGCTTTGCCAAGATTGGCAGCAATCAGCCCTATCCAGCGGGTTAAGGATTCCCTTTCGGCCTGCAAGTCTTCCAGTGCCAATTCAACTTGATTCAGCTCATTGGTTAACGTGGTCAGGGAAACTTTTCCGGTATGGGTTCTGGCGACCGGCATGCTCGATACGGCAGGTTCCTGGTCAGCAATAACGACGACATAGTCATACAGGTTATCCTGGCTGACAAGCTGCCAGATTAAATCGACACCGCGTATTTTTTTCATCATGCTTTTGGGCACGATATAAAACCACAGCTTCAACCCTGCTAACTGCCCGTTTTCAGGCAAGGTGAAATCACCCCAGGGTTCTACTTCTTTAATCCGTTTATATAAGAAATCACGC
Source organism: Methylovulum sp. (assembly GCA_004299465.1). Lineage (GTDB taxonomy): Bacteria > Pseudomonadota > Gammaproteobacteria > Methylococcales > Methylomonadaceae > Methylovulum. The sequence goes on from SCST01000098.1 coordinate 1,106, forward strand.
TTATCCGCCTGTTGCCGGATATTAAATTGGATGTCCAAAACACGATTAACAATGTTGTCAAAATCAAAGTCGTCAGCAATATGTTGTTGATGACGCTGGCTTGGGCACTGATGTAAAAACTTGAGCGCCTTGTAAGCATGTTCGATGCGTTTTGACCGGGCAAACTGCTGCGGTAAGGCGGATTGATTGCTGACTGCGATAAGATGCGCACCGCCCAGCTCCTGTAGTGCTTCCAATACCGTTGTTTTTTCGGTGCTTAAACCGCAGAAGGTAAGTTTTTTTAACGCAACTATGGACACGACGCACCTTTATCTAGGCGTTTTTGTTTGGTGATTTTAGCCCTGACGACAGCCGCCCGTTCTGCGTCCGATATAAAAATACTGATTTTTTTTATCGTTTGTTGCGCCCTGGGAATCAATATCTTGTCGAAAAAATTCACCCGTTGGGTCACTTTTTTAACAGCGGCATCTAAAATGTCCAGCCGCCGTTGATTAATCCGTAACCGGACTTTCAGCTCCAGCATACGCTTTAGCTGAATGACCGTTTGGTCGACCCAATGCGGCTTGGCATAGGATGAATACGGTTTGATCGTAATGCCAATACCTTTTAACACAGGCAATTTTACGCCGACACTATTTTCATGATCCAAGCTGACTTCCGAAATGATAACCAGGTCGTTTAAAGCGATATGGTAATCCGAAATCATCGGCAGGTTTTCGCTAATGATAGTTCGGCATTGCCGTATCTGCTCTTCAATTTTAGCCAGTTCAGCAGTTGCTTTGTAGCGCTCGGCAACCAGCTGCTGCCGCTTTAAGTCCAGCGAGGGCAAAAACTGCCGATAACGTTTAAGCTGGGCAGCTTCTTTATGTAGGGCGGCTTTGCTAAACGACTGCTTGGACATGAGCGTTTTTTGGGAAATAAGTGTCTATAAGCGACTGTTTCATAAGCAATTGCTCTTCAGAAAAGCATTCGGCAAGGGTCTGCCAACACAGGTCAAGCGCCTCTTCAAGCGCAATGGAGACATTGAGGTCCATGAAGCGCGTTCTGAACAATTTGCCGAATTTAATCAACTTTTCATCGAAGGAGGATAACTCAAAAGCCATCGCCTGTTTTTGTTCAGCCTCAACCGCCGCCGAATAAAAGCGGATCATCGTGTTCATGATCTGGGCATGATCTTCGCGGGTTACCTTGCCTATCACATGCTGTTTTAGCCTGGACAGCGAGCCGAACGGGTCGAGCATGGCATTATGCAGGTAAAACTGGCCTTCGGTGATATAGCCGGTATTATCCGGCACCGGATGCGTCACATCGTCGCCCGGCATAGTCGTCACCGTTAAAATAGTTACTGAGCCCGCACCCTTATAATCACAGGCTTTTTCATAACGCCTAGCCAATTGTGAATACAAATCACCGGTATAACCCCGGTTTGACGGGACGTGCTCCATGGATACGCCGACTTCTTTCAGCGCATCGGCGAACGCTGTCATGTCGGTCATCAGCACCAGTACGCGTTTGCCTTCTTCTACCGCAAAACGCTCGGCAACAGCCAATGCCATGTCAGGCACCAGCAAACGCTCAACAATAGGGTCAGAAGCCATATTGCAATACATGACCGTTCTGGCAAATACGCCCGCCTGCTCAAACTGTGTCCGGAAAAAATGAAAATCATCAAAAATAAGGCCCATCCCTGCAAACACGACGATGTCCGCATCGGCCTGTATGCCTATGCGTGCCAGGAATGGGTTATAGGGTTCGCCGGATATTGAAAATATCGGTACTTTCTGGCTGACCACCAGGCAATTGAAGACATCGATCATCGGCACATTGGTACGGATCATCCTGGATGCCAAAATACGCTGCATGGGATTAACAGAAGGCCCCGCTATACCGACTTTAGGGTCAGACTCCAGGTTAGATCCCCCGTCTATAGGCTGGCCTGTACCGCTAAAAATACGCCCAAGAATATTCGCTGAATAGCTTACCCGCATCGCTTGGCCTAAAAAACGCACCGACGCCGCTGTAGAGATGCCCTGAGTACCTGAAAAAACTTGCAAAGACACACGGTTACCGTCAATCTTAATAACCTGCGCCAAAGATTCTGCGCCATTGCTATCTTGAATACTGGCCAAATCACCAAAGCGAGTGCTGATCTCCTTTTTTTCCGCACTATTGACAACATTTACCGTAATGATATTCCCAACTATGGAAATGATGGTGTGATGTCTGATCATCCGTTCGATCATGGTTTTCTCCAAAAATTTTATTAGAAGTGATCTAAGGTGCTACTGAACAAATCCCAAAGCCAATTTGGATTTATCCGCTGTCCATGCTTTAAAAAATTTGTCCCTCTCCCCCTATCAGGGCATGTCAACGGATAATCCCCATCATTAAGTGGCGTGTGCCTACGATAGTTATTTTTTCATGATGCTGATGCCTTTCAATAAATTCAATGCCTCGGATAAAGCATAATCTTTCATTTCCAGCACTTCCCTCTCTTTATCGGCCGTCTCGCCGGCATTTTTGCCGTTACCCTTGCCATTCTGCAAGTGGCCTGACAAATCCGCTTCTTTAACCGGCATAAATTCTGATTTATCCAGGGATTCCAGCTTGACATGCGCCAGGGTAATATCCGGCTCTATGCCTTCGGCCTGTATCGATCGACCGGAAGGCGTGTAATAACGCGCCGTAGTCAATTTAACGGCTGCACCATTACTGGTAGGCAGTATCGTTTGCACCGAGCCTTTACCGAATGATTTTTCTCCCATAATAAGGGCGCGTTTCTGATCCTGTAAAGCGCCGGCGACAATCTCCGAAGCCGAAGCCGAACCGGCATTGATCAATACGACTATAGGCGCATCATCAATAAGATCATCAGGCGCCGCATTAAAGCGCATTTCAGAATTTTCAATACGCCCTTCGGTATAAACAATAAGCCCGCTCTTTAAAAACGCATCGCTGACTTCAACGGCCGCATTTAAAACGCCGCCGGGATTATTGCGCAAATCCAGCACCAGTCCTTTCAGGTTATCTTTGTTTTCCTTTTTCAATGCAGCGATCGCCTCTTTAAGATTATCGCCCGTCCCGGATTGAAAACTGCTGATACGCACATAACCGTAACCTTTTTCGAGCATCCGGCTCTTAACGCTTTTCACCTTGATGATGTCGCGCGCTATCGTTATCTTCAGAGGAGTTTCCTCACCTTCACGAACTACCGTCAGTAAAATTTTGCTGCCAGGCTCACCACGCATCATTTTAACAGCATCCGCGAGAGACATGCCTTTAACCGGCTTATCATCCAACCTGACAATAAGGTCCCCGGCTCTTATACCCGCTTTTTGCGCCGGCGTGTCATCAATCGGCGAAACCACTTTAATAAAGCCGTTTTCCATAGTCACTTCTATACCTAAACCGCCGAACTGCCCTGTCGTGCCTTCTTTTAATTCCTGGTACTCATCGGCAACAAGATAGGCAGAATGCGGGTCAAGACCGCTTAACATGCCGCGAACCGCATCTTCCAGTAATTTTTTATCAGAAACGGGTTCTACATAATCCCGTTTAATCCGCCCGAAAATTTCGGTAAAGGTGCGCAGATCTTCAAAGGGTAAGGTATCGGTATCAGCAACAGGCTCGCTGCTGTCCCGATCAGCAAAGACACTGCCGCAGGTGCCCATAAAAACACCCAGCACTATCCCTAAGGACAAAATTAAAATAGTTTTCTTTTTTAGCATGTGTCTTAAAACTCCAAATCCTCTATTGTCTACACTGGTTTATTTAAGAAGCCCTGAACAAGCCCTTCGAAAAGCTCATTACAAACGGAAACTGCAATTCCGTTTGTAATGAGCTTTTCGAACCATGAACGGAATCAATTTTTAATTAATGCTGCTACGACACCATTCAAGCGGATCAATAGGCATACCGTGTTTACGTATGCCGAAATATAATCCCGGCTGACTACGTCCACCGCTTTGCCCGACGGAAGCAATCACCTCCCCCGCTTCTACCGAATCATTCTTGTGCTTGTTGAGGCTCTGGTTAAACGCGTAAAGCGTCATATACCCTTCGCCATGATCAATAATCATCAAGAAGCCGTAACTTTGCAGCCATTCTGCAAAAGCGACTTTTCCTTTCGCCACCGCATGGACTTCCACGCCTTCACTGGCATTTATCAGTACACCATTCTGTATATCTTCTGATTCCAAGCTGGCAAAATGTTGCACCACCCGGCCTTTCGCCGGCCACGGCAATTTACCCTTCAGCGTTGAGAAATTACCATTAGGCGTTGAAAAATCATCTTTTTCCTGCCGCTCATTATCAATGGCATCGGCAACGTCCCCGGATTGTTCCGGCCCGATGCCTGCAATGTCATGGTCATGCAATGAAGCCATCAACGCCTTCAGTTTGTTTTCGTTTTCCTTCAACCGAAGCAAGCGCTGCTCATCTGAAGGAAAACCGGCTGCCGTTTGCGCCAGCAACTCCGCCCGTTGTTTTCTAAACGTGTTGAGGACAGCCTGCTCTGATTTCTTTTGCATCAGGCTTTGTTCCAAAAGCGCTGTCTCAGCCTGCTTCTCTTTATCCAATTGATCCAAACGCTCAATAGTCTTTTCAATAGCCGCCAGTTTTGCCAGGCGCTCCCTATTAAAATAATTATAGTAAACCATCATTCGGCTGGATAAAGCCGGGTCCTGCTGATTAAGCATCAATTTCAACTTTTCTTGCTGCCCCATCAGGTAAGCTGCCCTTACCTGGTTGACGAGCTCCTTGTTTTCCTTGTCTATTTCATTCTGGTAAGACTGCATATCCCGCCGGATCTTATTCAGTATCCGGCGCTTTTGTTCGATTTGCCCCTGCAGCGATTTCAGCAAAGCCGCCGTTTCACCGTAGCGTTTTTCAATTTCCGCCAAGATATTTTGTAAATTGGCCTGCAAATCGGCATTTTTTGGGGATGTATCAGGTTGCCCGGATAAAGCCTGATCGGGAATGTTATTTTCTTCAAACTCCTCGGCATGCAGGCATGCAACCGACAGGCCCAGGAAAGCACAAAAAACAATCTCCTTTCTCATTCACGGACTAAGCGGCTTTTATTAACGACTTACCGGTCATTTCGATAGGTTGTTCAATACCTAAAATAGCCAACATCGTAGGGGCTAAATCTGACAAACTGCCACCAGACATCAGTGGAGAATCACCGCAGACATCAACCAAAGGCACCAGGTTAGTCGTATGCGCAGTATGCGGTTGCCCGGTCTCCTTATCGACCATTTGCTCAATATTACCGTGATCGGCGGTTAACAACAGCCTGCCGCCGACTTTTTGCAAGGCATCGACAATACGCTGCAAAGCCTTGTCAACGGCTTCTACGGCAAGTACCGCAGCAGGGATGACACCGGTATGGCCTACCATATCGCAGTTGGCATAATTACAGATGATGACATCATATTTTCCGCCGGTAATGGCTTCGACGAGATGGTCCGTCACTTCCACCGAACTCATTTCCGGCTGCATATCATAAGTCCTGACCTTGGGCGAAGGCACAAGAATCCTCTCCTCACCGGGAAAAGGCGTATCAATTCCACCGTTGAGGAAGAAAGTAACATGCGCATATTTTTCAGTTTCTGCCAGCCGTAATTGCGTCATCCCCAGGTTCGATAACACCTCACCCAGGCCGTTTTTTATATCCACCGAAGGGAAAGCGATATCATAATCAAAATCCTGGTGATATTCCGTTAATGTACAAAAATAGCCTTTATGAGGTTCACGGTTCCTGTCAAACGCCTCAAACGTTGATGACGTAATAGCCTGGGAAATTTCTCTGGCGCGGTCTGCGCGAAAGTTCATAAACACCACGGAATCCTCCGGATCCAGTGCAACGGCTTGACCATCAGCGTCCAGTATCGCGGTAGGCAAGACAAATTCATCCGTCTCGCCCCTGGCGTAAGCGGCTTCCAAGCCATCAAGCGCGGTGGCGGCACTAAATTCAGCTTCACCTTTGGCAATCAAGTCGTAACCCAGTTTCACCCGGTCCCAACGATTATCCCTGTCCATCGCATAAAAACGCCCCACGATTGACACAATCCTGCCCACACCTAACGCGGCAAATTTTGCCTCCAACAATTCAATCGATGAACTCGCACTTTTAGGCGGCACGTCCCGGCCATCCAGAAAGCCGTGCAGATAGATTTTCTTAAGGCCGCGATTAGCGGCTAATTCAACCATTGCCACCAGTTGATCCTGATGGCTGTGTACGCCGCCAGCCGACAACAATCCCAAAATATGTAACGCCTTTCCGTTGCCCTTAGCCAAATCGATCGCACGACAAAGCACCGGATTAGTAAAAAAACCCCGATCTCTTATTGCATCATTAACTTTGGAAAAATCCTGCGGCACATAACGACCTGAGCCTATATGAATATGGCCTACTTCTGAATTGCCCATTTGATCATCCGGCAAGCCCACATCATGGCCGGAGCAATTCAGCAAGGTCATGGGATAGTCTTGTTGCAACTTATCCCAGCAAGGCGTATTTGCCATCGCAATGGCATTATTTTCCTGATCCGTTGAGTAGCCGAATCCGTCAAGGATCAGCAACACTAAAGGCTTCGGTCGATTCAACATGGTTTATTTATCTCCTGACACTAAAAATAAAATCCGTAACTAAGACGGATGCTAATTCGCTACTAAGCTCTCCGGCATTATCCATTACCCAAAATGCTAAAAAGAAGGTATCATTTTGCAGGATATGCTGATGCTTTGTCGTTTGGCTAAAGCAAACCACATCATCGGTAATCGTTATATTAATACACGTTGCTAACAGTTGTGTATAAATATCTTAATGGGTTCTTTGTTAAAGGCGATTCCCTGCGGAGCATATACCCGGCTTGCTGGTCTTTTTACCCATTTTTACACCTCGGCAACGGCTCCTACGTTGCATCCTTGCAGTCGTTGAAAATGAACAAAACCCAAGCGCCAGGTATATTTATTCTTGAGTATCGCCTAAATGGAACTCTATAACCCAATCGCATTAACTGATTGTATGGACACTAAAATCGAACATATTTTATACGATGATACCGACATAACCAAAGCAGCGCGCTGTTTAAAAGCCATGTCCCATCCATTGCGGTTAAAAATATTGTGCGTTCTCGGCAACAATTCAGTCAGCGTACAGGACATCGTCGAACAAGTCGGCACCAGCCAGAGCAATATTTCCCAGCACTTATCGATACTTAGGGAAAAAAACATACTCGGTTCCAAAAAGGAAGCCAATCGTGTTTATTACTTTATCGACGATAAGCGCATGACCCAGCTTATCGAAATGATGAGAGATGTATTTTGTTCCAAGTATTGATTTATTTTAACCGCCCTAACTAAAACAAACTTAACCCAAACAAACATTCCATGGACCGTTATATAGAATTCATTTTAAACCACTATATATTATCGCTTGCGCTGGCCGTTGTTACTTATCTATTGATACAGGAATTCTTTGACACCGCCTTTAAAAAGTTCGGCGCCATATCGCCATTGCTTGCCGTTGCTAAAATGAACGATGGCAATACCGTGGTTATCGACGTGCGCGAGCCGCCGGAATTTATCGTAAACCATATCGAGAGCGCCGTTAATATCCCGTTAGGTAAATTACCTGAAGAACTTTCAAAGCTGGAACAACACAAAAAAGACCCGGTGCTGATAGCCTGCCAAACCGGAACGCGTTCCGCGTCGGCAGGAAAAATATTGGCCAAAGCAGGGTTTGAACACGTATTCGTTATTACCGGCGGCATGCAGGCATGGGAAAATGACTACAAATTACCGATAAAAAAAAGCAGTAAAAATAAAACGAAAACTTAAAGCCTTAACGCTGAATAACGAAAACATTATCCTTAACTTAAACCTAAACAATCAAAGATAATCATCATGGCTGAAGAAAACAATACCGTAGAAAAGCAATTCTCTATCCAAAAGCTTTATACCAAAGACCTGTCTTTTGAAACTCCAAACTCGCCAAGCATATTCACTGCAAAATGGGAACCCGCTGTTGATTTTAACCTGGGCACCCATGTAGCCCCATTAGAAAACTCACTTTACGAAATCTCTTTAACCGTGACCATTACAGTAAAATGCGGCGAAACAATTGCCTATCTTGTTGAAGTCAATCAAGCCGGGATTTTTGCCCTGGCCGGCTTTAACGATCAGGAAATGGGTCCCATGGTCGGCAGTTTCTGTCCCAATATTTTGTTCCCTTATGCACGGGAAGCGGTTTCCGACCTGGTAACTAAAGGCGGCTTTCCTCAACTGCTTTTAGCTCCGGTAAATTTTGATGCCTTGTATGCACAACATTTGCAACAAATGCAGCAACAAGCGCCTAGCACAGAAACCATCAATTGATGGCTAAAAAAATAGCTATCCTAGGTTCAGGCTCCTGGGGAACCGCTCTTGCCATCCTGGCCGCCAGAAATGGCTGCCAGGCCTTATTGTGGGGACATAATGCGGAGCACGTCGAGATATTGGCGCGAGACAAGCAAAACCGGCGCTATTTACCTGGAATAGTCTTCCCTGAAAACCTGGCCGTTACGACCGAGTTGGCCGAAGTAGCGGCATTCAGCGACATACTGCTGGTTTGTGTACCCAGTCATGCCTTTAAAACCATATTGGCCCAAATTAAGCCTTATCTGGCAGACAACGTGCAAATAGCATGGGCAACCAAAGGCTTCAACCCCGATGGCGGCTCCCTGCTTCATGAAATCGTCGCCGACATTTTTTCAGCGCAAACACCGGCGGCAATCATTTCAGGTCCCTCCTTTGCGCGTGAAGTCGCGGCCGATTTACCGACCGCCATCACCATCGCATCATCCCAACCGGGTTTTGCCAGGCAATTGGCCGACATCCTGCACAGCGCGCATTTTCGTACCTATACCAGCACAGATATCATCGGCGTAGAAGTCGGCGGTGCGGTAAAAAATGTTTTGGCTATTGCCGCCGGCATTGCCGATGGGCTTAGCCTGGGTGCTAATACCCGGGCGGCATTGATTACGCGAGGGCTTACCGAAATCATTCGTTTGGGCCTGCAATTAGGCGGTAAGCAGGATACGTTTATGGGCTTGGCGGGCTTAGGCGACCTCATTCTAACTTGCACCGACAATCAATCCAGGAACCGTCGCTTGGGTTTGGCCCTGGGGCAAGGCAAAGGCATCGCCGTAGCGATGCAGGAAATCGGCCAGGAGGTTGAAGGTGTTTCCGCGGCAAAAGAAACATTTTCACTCGCCCAAAAATACGGTATAGACATGCCTATTACCGAACAAACCTACAAGGTATTATACGAAAGCCTAGATCCACTGACAGCCGTGGAAAACCTGTTGGCCCGTGAATTAAAACCCGAATGAACAGTTAATGCATTCCTGATCATAAATCATGGCCACTACCCGGCATACTCTATCGAGCGCAGCCTGAATCTCCCCCTGGGGTAAAAGTAAAACAACCCTTCACAACTCATTTTCCTTCCAAGACATTCAGTTTTTGGTCAGCTCCCATGTCGCACTGGGCGTGATGATGCTCAGCGACTTTCCTTATACCGCCGCTTCCGGATGTAAACATGTTTCATATCGCTCTTTTTGAGCCAAAACTCCCACCCAATACCGGCAACATCATTCGTCTGGTGGCGAACAATGGTTTCAACCTGCATTTAATCGAGCCATTAGGGTTTGATTTAGAGGAAAAAAATCTCCGGCGAGCCGGACTTGATTATCACGATCTCGCCAAGGTTTCTATCTATCGCAACTATTTGGAGTTTGTTAACGCCATGTGCGGCAAGAGAATTTTTGCGTGTACTACTAAAGGAGGGCAATCCTACGATAAAACGATATACCAGCCTGGAGATATATTTCTTTTCGGTTCAGAAACATCAGGCCTACCCACTGAAGTACTAAGCAGTATCGATCCCGGTCGACGCTTGAAAATCCCAATGATGCCAAACAACAGGAGCCTCAATCTATCGAATGCTGTCGCCATCATCAGCTACGAGGCCTGGCGCCAGCAAGGATTTATTGGTGGGAAATGATACGTTGATCTGTAGCAAAATTAAGCTGGCATGCTGGGGGTAGGTAGTTACTAAAAAAGACCTAAGTCCAGGTCTTTTTTATCGATATCGATTGAAGTTTTCGCCTCGAACAAGACGATATAAAGCAAGATCAGTAGTTATTCTCAATATGGATCGGCTCAAGTTTCCATATCTCATTATTGTATTCAGTAATGGTTCTGTCTGTAGAAAACTTGCCGCTAGACGCACAATTCAAAATACTCATCTTCGTCCAACGTTCTTTATCCTGGTAAGCCGCTTCCACAAGTTTTTGTGCATTAACAAAGCTGCGAAAATCAGCAACCGTCATCCACGGATCATGCGGGCTTTTTATTGATGCGATAATCGGTTCAAAAATACCCGGCTCGAATTGGTTGAAATGACCGCACTCCAGCAGATTAATCACCCTCTTCAAACACTCATCCTGATTAATTAACGCGACGGGATTGTAATGATGACGCATGTCTTCAACCTGCTCTTCCGTTAAACCGAATAAGAAGAAATTCTCGTCGCCGACTTCTTCGCGAATTTCAATATTCGCTCCGTCCAGCGTGCCAATAGTTAATGCGCCATTCATCATGAACTTCATATTACCGGTACCTGACGCTTCTTTTCCGGCCGTTGAAATCTGCTCGGACAAGTCAGCGCCGGGGCATATTTTTTCCATTGCCGAAACACGGTAATTCGGCAGGAAAACCAATTTTAATTTATCGCCTATATCCGGGTCATGATTAATAACAGAGGCGACATTATTAATCAGCTTAATAATTCTTTTCGCCATGAAATAGCCGGGAGCCGCCTTACCGCCAATCAATACACAACGATTCGTCCAATCTGCGGTATCACCGCGCTTGATGCGGTCATAAAGATGAATAACATGCAGGACATTCAGCAACTGCCGCTTGTACTCATGAATACGCTTAACCTGCACATCAAACAAGGCATTAACGTTCAAATCAACATCCAGCTCCTGCTTTTTAAAATCAACCAGTTTTTGTTTGCCATTTTGCTGAACGTCATACCAGCGTTTACGGAACGCCTTGTCTTCCGCATAAGGCTTAAGCTTTTTCAACAACGACAAGTCCGTCAACCACTCCTCGCCAATGGTTTCCGTAATCAATTTGGCCAACTCAGGATTACAGGCGGCCAACCAGCGACGAGGCGTGACCCCATTGGTTTTATTGTTAAATTTATGCGGCCAGAAATCATAGAAATCGCGAAACAGTCCTTGTTGCAGTAACTTTGAATGCAATTCGGCAACGCCGTTAACAGAATAGCTGCCGACTATGGCCAAATAGGCCATCCTGACGTATTGCTCCGAGCCTTCTTCAATCAGTGACATGCGCTTTAAACGGTCTTTATCCCCGGGATAGTGGGCAGATACTTCAGCCAGAAAATGGGCATTAATATCAAAGATAATTTCCATGATCCTCGGCAACAACTGCTTGAACAGGTTCACCGGCCACCGCTCCAGTGCCTCAGGCAGCAAGGTGTGATTAGTGTAGGCCATCGTATTGCTCGTAATTGCCCAGGCTTGATCCCATGATAAACCGTGGACATCAATCAGCAGGCGCATCAATTCGGCAACTGCGATGCTAGGGTGCGTATCATTTAACTGAAAACAATTTTTCGCGGCAAATTCAGAAAAGTCGTTGCCATGCCGCCCTATCCAGCCGCCTATAACATCCTGCAAGCTAGCAGACGTCAATAGATATTGCTGCCGCAGGCGCAAGGCCTTGCCGTTTTCATTGGCGTCATTCGGATACAACACCATCGTGATATTCTCGGCAGTATTTTTTGCCGCGACGGCTTCTGCATATTCACCGGCATTAAAATCCTCTAAATCAAATTCCTCGGTCGCCGAGGCCTTCCATAGCCGCAAGGTATTCACGGTGCCGTTCCGGTATCCGGGTATCGGTGTGTCAAACGGAACCGCGAGTACGTCGTGAGTATCCACCCAATAGACTTTTTTATTGCCGTGCTTATCGACATGGGTCTCTGTACGACCGCCAAACTTTATTCTTTGCGTATATTCAGCGCGCTCAATTTCCCACATATTACCGTTGCGCAACCAATGATCCGGCTTTTCTACCTGCTCGCCATTAACAACATCCTGGCAAAACATACCGTATTCATAGCGCAAGCCATACCCGGTAACAGGTAACTGCAAGGTTGCGCAGCTATCGATAAAACAAGCCGCCAAACGTCCCAAGCCGCCGTTGCCCAGCCCTGCGTCCGGCTCGCTTTCAACCAATTCCTCCAAATCCAGGCCCAGCTCATACATGGCTTTTTCAACAGTATCATCCATACCGAGATTCAGCATTGCATTACTGAGCGTACGGCCCATTAAAAACTCCATCGATAAATAATAGCCCCGCCTGCAATCCAGGTTTTTATAAGCGATGTAGGTTTTTTTCCATCGCTCTATCAATCTGTCGCTGATAGCCAATGACAATGCCTCGTAGGCGTAATGCGGCGACCTGCAATGTTCATCCCTGCCTAACCTGTGCCCGTAATAACGCTTGAAATCAGCAGTTAAATGCCGTTCATCCATGCCTAATTCTGGCAGTATCGTTATATGGGACTTTGGCTGACTTTTTTCGAAGACTCTATGTGGCATAACTTTAATTTTAAAAAGAGTTGAACTGAATAACGACATTACATTTTTATTTATCTGAACGATGTCGCGCTAATCGGCAGCCAATTGTCGATAGGCCCCGCAGTAATAAACGATAGGTTCGCCTGAACGACACACGCTGCTTTGCACTTCACCGATAACAATCCAATGAGTGCCGGCACGCACTTTCTCCACGACCGTACATTCCAGCGACATAAGGCTATCTGTCAAAACCGGCGCGCCGGTAATGCCTGCTTGCCAAGCCGTATTTTCAAAACGTTGCTGCTGGCTGCAGCCGCCGGCAAACTGGTTGGATAACTCCTGCTGATCCTGGTTCAGCACGTTGACGGCAAAACATTGGCTTTCCTTAATACCCTCGCCGGTATCGGCGCGATCATTAATGCATACCAGCACTTGCGGCGGCTCTACGGAAACGCTGGAAAACGCAGTCACCGTCATGCCCTGGGGACCCCATTTTTCAGAATGCGTCGTCACGACGGCGACACCGCTCGCCCACAGTTGCAAGGCTTTTTTAAAATCGTCAGCACTAACAGTCATTTATTTTTCCGGTTTCTTAGGTTAAATTCGAAAGTCCGCCAATAGACGGGAAATCTGAATGTGAAGTATATCACTGATGCCTTAGGCTATAAATTCTCTATCAGCGCATCGGCAAACTCACTGCATTTAACTTCTGTGGCGGATTCCATGAGCCGGGCAAAATCATAAGTCACCCGCTTGCCGGCAATCGCCGTATCCATCGCACGGATAATCGCATCGGCCGCTTCAGTCCAGCCCATATAGCGCAGCATCATTTCACCGGACAAAATTAACGAGCCCGGATTCACCTTATCCAGGTCGGCATATTTAGGCGCAGTACCGTGGGTTGCCTCAAAAACCGCCGTGCCCGTTTGATAGTTGATATTACCGCCCGGCGCAATGCCTATTCCGCCGACCTGGGCCGCCAACGCATCGGATAAATAATCGCCATTCAGGTTCAATGTGGCAATCACATCAAACTCTTCGGGACGGGTCAGCACTTGCTGCAGGGCTATATCGGCGATCGCATCCTTGATTAAAATGCGGCCATCCGCCAAAGCCTCGGCCTGCTCGATATTCGCGGCTTGCTCGCCCTGTTCGGCGCGGGTTTTTTCCCATTGCCGCGAGGAATATATCTCGCCGGCATAATCACGCTCGGCAAGCTGATAGGCCCAGTTTCGGAACGCTCCTTCGGTAAATTTCATGATATTACCCTTGTGGATTATCGTCACGCTTTTGCGCCGATTACTGACGGCATAGTCTATCGCGGCGCGCATCAGGCGCTCCGTTCCTTCTTCGGAAACAGGCTTGATGCCTATGCCCGACGTTCCAGGAAAGCGGATTTTACTGAATTGCTCGGGAAAATTGTCCTGAAGTAAACGCAGGAATCGCCGGTTATCGTCACTGCCCTGCGCAAATTCAAGGCCCGCATAAATGTCCTCGGTATTTTCGCGAAAAATGACCATATCGACAGATTCAG
>SCST01000099.1 GCA_004299465.1 Methylovulum sp.
GCGCGGGCGTGTCGCCTTATGGCGATAAATCCTGGTCTATGGAGGCTTTGCGCGCGCAACTCCAGGTATTGCCGAAATTCGATAAATTCCTGTTGCTGCTGTTGGATATTTTGCAGCGCGACGGCTTCATCGTGAGGGATTCGGGTCGCATCCGCTTTACGCTCAAGGCCCAGCGCTGTTGGACCGATGAAATTAATGTGCTGGAACGGCGCGTCGATGATGAGTTCCCAGGTTTCAAACCCTTGTACGAAATGGTCGCCTATTGCGTAGCTCATTACCGGGACGCGCTATCGGGCAAAATTGAAGCGATTAGCGTGTTGTATCCCGACGGCGACCGCAGCCTGATTTCCGAGACCGGTAAAAAAACTCTGGAGCATTCCAACCACCGCGTTTACTACCAACTGTTGAACCAACATGTGCATGACCTCGTGGACGAGTCGGACGATGTCGTGCGTATCCTCGAGATAGGCGGCGGCAGCGGCGTATTGACCGGCATCATCGCGCCCGGCCTGAAGGGTAAAAAGGTCGAATATTATTTTACCGACATCGGCAAGTCGTTCGTGCTTAAAGTGCAGCGGCAAGCCGAAAATATCGGCTTGGATTTCATGCGTTTTGCCGTTTTCGACATTTTCGAAGATCCTGCCGCGCAAGGCTTTGAATTGCAGAGTTTCGACCTGATTTACGGTCTCGATGTCGTCCATGCCACGCCCGATATTCGTCGCGCGATTGCCTGCGTCAGCCGCTTGTTAAAACCGGGCGGCGAATTATGCCTGGTCGAAACGCCGCCGATACCGAGATGGTACGAAATGGTCTGGGGCCTGGCCGAAGGCTGGTGGTATTTCGAGGATGCCGAGCTGAGATCCGGCACGACGCCGTTATTGACGCCGGACGCCTGGCAAAACGTCATGCAGGCTGGCGGCGTGTTTAATCATGTCGCGGTGTTTCCCACTGCGCCCGAGCAACGCATGACGACCGATTGCTGCCTGGTCGTAGGCAAAATGGCCGGACACAGTCATCATATCAGCCGCAACGAAATGACGCGCAAGCGCCGCCGCGCCGAAACCATCCGCCAGTTGCTGGACATGGAGCGGGCCGGTGCCGAAGTTAAAATTTGCACCGTCGATGTCTGCGATGTCACAGCAATGCAAAAACTGGCGCGGGACATCGGTCCCGTCAACGGCGTGTTTCATGCTGCCGCCAGCGACAGCCGCGGTTATCTCGCGATCCAGGATCAGCAACGCTCGCTCGCCGAGCTGCAACCGAAAGTGCAGGGAACGCTGGCCTTGCAGCATAGCATCGATTTTAAAACGCTGGATTTTGTGTTGTTGTTTTCATCGCTGAACGCGATCACCGGCGGGCAGGGCAATATCGCCTATACCGCCGCCAATTGTTATCTCGATGCCTTCGCGCAGTATTGTCGGCAGCAGGATTTAGGTCGCGTTTATGCGGTGGACTGGGATCGCTGGCAAAGCATCGGCCAGGCGGTGGCATTTGAAGATCGGGTGTTAAACAGCTCGGGCGTCAAGCTGGAAGGCGGCATCAGCGATGCGGAAGGCTTTGAAGCGATACGCCGGGTATTGATTTCGCCCTATCCGCAAATATTGGTCAACACGGGCCGGGCTGCCGGGCCGGTGCCGCCGATGCCCGCAGCAGAAGACAACGGCTCAACGGGACATCAACGCCCGCACAGCCTGCAAGCTTATCGTGCGCCGGAAACCGGCATGGAAAGGCAGATCGCGGCTGTCTGGACTGAAGTTCTGGGCATCAGGGAGCCGGGTATCGATGATGATTTTGCCGCGTTGGGCGGGGATTCATTAATCGCCATACGCGTGATGTCGAGGTTAAAAGAGTCGCTGGCGATGAACCTGGAAGTCAGGTTGGCCTTCGAGTACAACACGATAGCGAAACTCGCCAAACAGGTTGAAAGCTTGCAGGCGGCGCTTGCCGTGTCCGGTGCACGGCATGATGACGATGAGATGGAATATGAAGGCGGCGTGATTTGAATATGTAGGGTGGTTTTGCATGGGTATCTTTTGGAAGTCCACAAAAAAGGTGACTACTCAGCTCCTTGCCAAGTTACCTGAAGTTACACTCGCTCTTTGAGCTGTGTAGGGCGCGCCGCGCGCGCCTTCTCCGATACTTTGGGCAACGAGCTAAGCCGTTGGCGCGCGCAGCACGCCCTACAACAGACACCTTTGACCAAAGTACATATAGGGCAAAACTTTTCTGAAGGAGGCTGAGTAGTTACCAAAAAAATGTAAACCTCGGAAACATAAGCATGCGAAGTATTCCTTCAAATGCCCCCTCTTTCATCCCAGGCTTTATCCAGGCGTTTCGCAGATACCGGATAGGCGGTTTTTAATTGTTGCGCGTATAACGACACCCGCAATTCTTCGAGCATCCAGCGAAATGCTTCCTGTTCGGGAAACACCTTGTCTTTTTTCGCCTTTTTTTCTATATCTTTCCAATAACGTATCGCGTAACGGCTGATTTCCTGGTTTTTTTGTGGATTATTATCGTACTTGTCAAGCCGGTATTGGACGGCCTTAAGATAGCGCGGGATCGCTTTTAACTGCGCGAGCGGCGTATTGCGGATGAACCCGGTGTATATCAGCAACTCCAGTTGTTCATTGATGTCTTTACGCAGAGGGTCATGCGCATTCAATCGCTGCAACGGGGTTTGCAAGGCATTGTAAAGCGTCATAATCTCCAGCGCGGTCTTGCCGGCTTCATTAGCCGCCGTCATCAAGCCGGCCTTGTTGGCTAGTAAACTTTGTTCAAACGCCTGCTGGCTGCGGATCGTCCGCCCTTCGATAAAAACGCTGTGCAGGATCAGCATCAGCATGTCGTCTTTATACGAACTACCGGAGCGATCGGCTAAAATCGGGTGCTTGGGCAAACGGCTATAGCTGAGTTCGGCACTTGCCGACTGCAAAATATTTTTTACCAGGTAGGTGCATTCCTTGCGCAGGCTTAACTGGAACAAGCGCATCAAGCCCGATTGATGCTGGCTGTCGGCTTTTTGCCGCGTATCGAAAATGCGTACGCCAACCGCATCGCCTTCGTCGATTATCGCCGGGTAACCGGTATAGGCCTGCCCTTGCTGTATAAAGGTATAGATGTCCGGCAAATCATCAAAAGCCCAACCTATGCAGCCCGTGTAATTCAATTCATCGGCGGCGATCTGGTCGAAGCTGTCCACGGCTTTAGTGCTGTATTGAAGCTGCAATTTTTTTAAATCCCTGCCGTAATCGAGCAACCGCCCTTGCTCGTCTATGACGCGGAAATTCATTTTCAAATGATCGGGCACGCCATCCATCGCCCAGGCATTCAATGGAATCGCCTCGCCAGTCAATTTGCGCAAGCGCTGGCCCAGCCACTCCTGCAATAGGCCTTTAAAATCCGGCTCTACTTCCAGGCAGCGCTTGACGGTTTCCGGCACCGGCACAAAATGTTTCCTGATATTTTTGGGTAACGACCGAATCAAGGCGATGCATTTTTCTTCGAGCATACCCGGCACCAGCCAGTCGAACGGCGCCTGCGCGACCTGGTTAAGTTGATGCACGGGAATGATTGCCGTCACGCCGTCTTCATCATGACCGGGTTCAAAGCGGTACTGTAACGGGATCGTCAGGTTGCCAATTTTTTTGCTGTCGGGATAGTCCCATTCGTTGACGATATCTTCTTGTTCGCGCGTTAAGTCTTCCTTTGTCAAAAACAGGATAAGCGGATCGGTTTTTTCGGCGGTTTTACGCCATTTATCGAGCGCGATGCCGCTGACGACTTCCGGCGGCAATTTGTTATCGTAAAAGGAGTACAGCCATAATTCATCTTCGACCAGGTCGACGCGGCGGCCTTTATGCTGGATCATGCCGACTTCCTCTAGCAATTTCTGGTTCGCTACAAAAAACGGCGCATTGCTGTGGTAATCATGGCTGACCAACGCCGACTGGATAAACAGTTCGCGCGCCGATTTGGCATCGACACGCTCATAGGGGATCTTGCGCCCGGTCTGCAAAGTCAGGCCATACAAGATAGTGCGTTCATACACGGCGCTACGCCCCGCTTTCTTCTCCCAATGCGGGTCGTAATGCGTATGCTTGACCAGGTGCGGCGCGCATTGCTCTATCCATTCCGGCTCGATCCTGGCGACCGTGCGCGCATAAACCTTGCTGGTTTCTACCTGCTCGGCGGCCATAATCCATTTCGGCTTCAGCTTATGCAGGCCGGAACCGGGGAAAATAAAGAATTTCAACGCGCGCGCGCCCAGGTATTCGTATTGTTCGTGGCGAAAACCGATATTCGATAACAAGCCTGTCAATAAGGCGCGATGGATATTTTCGTAACCTGCCTCCAGCGTATTCAGATGCATTTTTAAATCGCCTTTGACGATCTGCATGATTTGCGCGTGGCTATCGAACCACTCGCGCATGCGCAGATAAGACAGGAAATTATCCGTGCAGTATTTGCGCAATTTGCTGTTGGACAGGTGTTTTTTTTGCTCTTCGTAAGTGTTCCAGATAGTCAGCAGTGTCAGAAAATCCGATTCGGGATGGCGGAATAC
>SCST01000806.1 GCA_004299465.1 Methylovulum sp.
AAAGTAAAAAAAGGTGAAAGGCTGGCAGCGCTTCATTATAATTCAGAAGAAAAAATGGCAGAGGCGTATAAAAAATTACAGGCTGCATATTTAATCAGCAGAAAAAAGCCGAATAAGAGAAGGTTGATCAGGCGAGTAATTATTGCATGAGGAATTTCCTTGACAATAAAAATAGCATAATCAATAATTAGGCAAGACTTATCTTTAAAATTCTCCTTTTTTAATCAAAAAACGCAATCTTTTCTTCAGGGAGTTTGCCTGTGGATATTAAAGAGCGGGAGCATGGAATAAGGGTATTCACACTGAGCAGGTTTAACCTTGTAAAGGGAGGAAGGCCTGTCAGGTTCTCAAAAAAGACACAGCAAAGACCCATTACCCTGCTTAAGGCGCTGATAGCATTGGGAGGCAGGGAGGTAAAAGAAGAGGAATTAACTAATATCTTATGGCCGGAGACAGAAGGAGATTCAGCCCATGGGGTATTTGCAGTCAACCTGCACCGTTTGCGCAGGCTCGTTGGAAATGAAAAGGCCGTAAACTTCAGGGATGGAAAGGTTACACTAAATTCGCGCTACTGCTATGTTGATGTATGGCTGTTTGAGCGCCTGCTCGGAAAGGCAGACACAGCATTAAAAGACGGCAGGAAGAATGAGGCAATGCAATTGATTGAAAAAGCAGCTTCAATGTATAGTAATCCATTTTTACAGGATGAACATGCTGCGCCATGGGCAGATAAACTTCGCAAGCGGCTGCAGAGTAAATTTATCAGATATGTAGGAAAGCTTGGGATGTTGTATGAAGAGAAAGACGAATTTGAAAAGGCAATAGATACATTCAAAAAGGCTATTGAGATTGACCCTTTATCAGAAGGGCTTTACCAGCACCTTATGCAGTGCTTTCAGAGGCTCGGCCGCAGGGCAGAGGCGCTCGTGGTCTATAATAATCTAAAAGAAATCCTCTCCTCAACACTCGGTGTAGATCCCTCCTCCCAAACAGCAGCAATTTGCAAAATACTCATCAACAAATAATCACAACAATTTTCTATCTGTATCCTATCTGTAACCTATCTGTAACTACCTGTCTGATATAATTGCGAATATTACTAAGTATAGAGGTTGCTGCCCAAACCTACGAATGTCATTCCCGCATGTCTCAGGCGGGAATCCAGTATTTAAAAAAAATGTATGCCCGACAAAGGCATTCGGGCATGACAAAGACTTTGCCAAAGAGGGGCATTATTCCTTCCCTCATACCTATGCATAGGTGTGAGGGAAGAGGGTCAGGATGAGGTGTAAATAAAATCGGGGTGGGGAAGCTGTGACAGAGATTAACCTTAACAGACTGCGGCTAAAAGGGATATTTATATCCTTGTGCCTGATTATCATTTCTATTGGCATCTTGGGCGCTTACGCCCTCCATTCCTCTCCTGTCCTATCCTTTAACTCAAGCTCCACTCCATTTATTAAAGAGCACAGCCTCAATAAGATAGAGGATATAGAACTTGACTCCACCTTCTCTTACAGGCTCCCTGAATTCTTTTTTCCAAAGGATGAGCACAGATGGCGGCAGATGCAGGATGCTGTTTACAATGCGCTCATTAAGAATAATCCTGTTAATGTTGAATATGCAGACAAGGACGGGGTTGTCAGGAATGTTAGGGCTAATGTTATATACACGACCTTAATAGATGTAATAAAAGAGACAGGGCTTATATACCTTGCTGGATTAATATACCTGATAAGCGCTGCCTCTGTTTTCAGAAAACACCGTTCCGCAGCAGGCATAATCCTCGCCTTTTTTCTACTTTCCGGCAGCCTTTACTTA
This sequence comes from Methylovulum sp., assembly GCA_004299465.1. Taxonomy (GTDB): domain Bacteria; phylum Pseudomonadota; class Gammaproteobacteria; order Methylococcales; family Methylomonadaceae; genus Methylovulum. The sequence continues at coordinate 1,822 of SCST01000806.1, forward strand.
ATTGCCTCAGCGCCTGTTGTAAGCAGGCTGATAACCCTCCCTCCTATTTGTTTCAAGATATTCATAAGCTCCATTCATATCTCAGCAGGCGGGATGATTACCCTTGTCCATTTTGCCTTTGTCTTTCCAAGGC
>SCST01000100.1 GCA_004299465.1 Methylovulum sp.
GCTATTTTAGGGTTTGGTTAAGGTAGGTTATTTTCAAGAGCGTAAAAATGGCTATTGAAGGGGGTAAATGTTGAACGCGGTTTTTATCCCTAACCATTCGTTTGATACAAGACTATGATTTTGGCGACAACGGGGGGGGGTTGTAAATCTCAACATCAACGTTTCGTTCATCGTCCAGCCTCAAAGCTGTTTGACCACTAACACCATTGAAGCCGTTTGCAGACTCAGCGACAATAGCTCCCTTTAAACTTGGCAAGGACAACCTTAACATGACGGCTCACAAATGGCAGTTCACCGCGCGTTTCCGATATCACGCTTTTGGTTGGCAGTCTGATAAACCGATACAACGTATTAAAGAAGCCCTGTCCGAAATTAAGCAGGTTGCGAAGCATGAACCGGCATTGGCCGCTGCAGGCGCGGTGCTGTTTTTAGAAAAAATATCACCCGCCATCGAACAGGTCGACAGTTCTTCCGGCGCTATCGGATCCATGGTCAACCGGGCTATTGATACCTTGGTGCCTATCATTGCCAAAGCTGCCGTAACACCCCCGATAAGACAACAATGGTTGCAACGCTTGTGGCAGGCGTTGCAGGATGACAATATTCCGTATATCGAGCAATTAGGCGATTACTGGGGTGAGTTGTGTGCCGACACCGAGTGCGCTTCCCTATGGGCTGATGAATTCAAGCCTTCTGTGGAACAGGTGTCGCAGGCATCAGCTTATGCCTACTTTAAGGGTTCCAGTGCTTACCTTTCTTCCCTGTATGCCGCTGGCCGGCACGATGAATTGCTGGAAATCTTAGCAAAGCCCTATTTCAAGGGCTGGTGGTATCGCCAATGGGGCGTGCGGGCTTTGTTGGCGATGGGGAAAAAGGCCGAGGCCATCCGTTACGCCGAAGACAGTAAGAAGATCATCAATACCCCGGTATCGGCGGTTGCCAAGGTTTGTGAGGACATCTTGTTATCGTCAGGTCTGTATGAAGAAGCCTATGGCCGCTATGCGTTGGATGCCAACCAAGGCACAACCCATCTCGCCACGTTTCGCGGGCTCGTCAAAAAGTATCCGCACAAACCTGCGGGTGACATACTGCGTGATCTGGTGGCCAGCCAACCCGGTTCAGAAGGCAAATGGTTTGCGGCCGCCAAGGACGCCAGCTTATTTGATGTGGCAATCGAGTTAGTCAACAAAAGCCCAACCGACCCACGGACACTTATTCGGGCTAGCCGGGACTTTGGAGAAAAACAGGCGGATTTTGCCGTGTCTGCCGGCATGGCGGCGCTACATTGGATGTCACGGGGTTATGGTTATCAAATGACCGCCAGCGATGTGCTGGAAGCTTACTCGTCGATTTTAAATGCGGCGAGTGCTAAAGGCGCATCTGAGGCAGAAATAAAAGCCCAAATCCGCGAGGTGATAACCAAAGATAATTCCGGCACTAATATGGTTCTGGCGACGTTGAGGGATAAGTTGATCGTATAAAGTGGGTGCAAATTGCAAAAAAAACTATCGAACACAATCCAAGCCCAGCATTCGAAATTACTCAAAAGCAGCCGCTGACAATGTGCGAAATGACGTTTGGCTGAATGGTAAAAACCGACCCATTTTTGACGGTCACGTTTCTCATGATCTACTAATCTCTATCCCTGCTGCGCGCCAGAAAGCACCAAAACTGAACTCGGCGATCTGCACAACCCATGGCGGGGTGATGCGAGATTTGAATCACTTTGATGAAGCGTTGAAATTTGGCGGCCAGGCACATGCTCTGACGCCGAAGGACTTTCGCCCCTGCACCCTGTTAGGTGCTGTAAATATCGAGATGGGGGACTACCTCACCGGATTAGACTGGTATGAGAAGGCGAAAGAACGTGGAGCCAGTGAGCGCTCAATTAATTATGACCTACGCGGCATCTTGCTGCGCGCGGACAAGGCGAAACGCGAGGAGATAAAGGCAGTCCTGCTTCGTGTAGATTCGGAACGGTATAAATGGGTTCGTAATCTCTAAGTTTAAGATCCATGTGGCCGCTTAGGGTCGGCTGTTGACACATGCGTTTCCGCATAGCTGTCGTTGACATGATGCTGTGATCGACAGCGATCAGGCAAACCCCGCCATTCACTTTGATGATTAACTATGATCTGATGTTATCCGGAAACTGTTTTTTATGAGAATTGGCATGTTATCCAGTTTAGATATTCGTTGTTCATTAATACTATCTAGCTTGGCTTTAGGGATCACTCCCGACTCGGCTGCGAAGGCACAGAACTTGTGGACCTGTGGTGGATTTACCTAAACTATGTCGGTCTCCACTTCATTTCCAGCACACATTATGAAATCAACAGCCAAAATCATTGCTGGTTTAGTCTTGACAGGATTGCTCGGCGCGTGCTCCGTGCATAAGCCCATCACCGCCACGGCCAGCACACCCGCCGTCAAACCCAAAGCGAAGGCCCAGGCTAACCCGAAAATTTATTACCTCCCGTATCCCAAGCTGCCCGGCCAAAGGGCCGTGGAGAATATTCTGCTATCTTACCGCGCATACGCGACGCGGAAACTCACCCCCTATTTCGCCAAGGCTAAGGTGTCCTACCCTCCACGGGAAGTCACCTTCATCGCCCTGAAACAGGAAATGAAACTGGAACTATGGGCTAGGGACAGCGGCGAGTTCCGCTTCATCCGCGACTATGTCATCCAGGCTGCCAGCGGCGTGGCTGGTCCCAAATTGCGCCAAGGCGACAGGCAAGTACCTGAAGGCATTTACCGCATCGTGGAGCAGAATCCCAATAGCCATTACCACTTGTCAATGAAACTAAATACCCCAACGGATTCGACCTCTTACATGCCAGGCGGGAGGGGCGCTCCGCTCCGGGTTCTAATATTTTAATCCATGGCAAAGCCGCCTCCTCCGGATGCCTAGCCATGGGCGATGAAGCAATAGAGGAACTTTTCGTCCTCACTGCGCAAGTGGGCGCCGAAAATGTTAAAGTCGTGATTGCCCCGCATGACCCCAGGACCTATCCGCTGAAGGCTGACTCCGAAGAAGATCCGGAATGGACCACGGAACTTTATTCGATCATCTCCCGCGAAATTAAAGCCCTGTCACCTGTGGTGAAGTCGGCAAAAACCGGATTATGACAATCAAGGCTGGATTTTGTTAGCCAGCCTCACAGGGAAAGCTGCGCTCTTCTGCGGGTACAGTTATCCTACTAAAGCCATAAACTGCTTATAAGCCGGTATATTTTCTTCGGAAAGTAATCATGGTTTAAAATAAATATTTGACCGGCAGCAATGGGTCGCTTGGCGACCGTCTGCTCTTCAGATTCATCGCCGGAAAGCTGTCATTGAATTCCGATACCTGAAAGCGGCCGTTCGTCACTGTGTCCAACCGACCCATTTTTGACGGTCGCGTTTCTCGAAAGCGGCCAGTCAGGCAAATCCAGATTCCACGAATTGGTGGACTACAAAGCAGCCGTTGTCGACCTCAACCAATCGGCCAAAAGCCGTCTATCGACATCATTCCACTAATAGCAGGTAAGCACCAAAAAGCTGCCGATTAGCTCTCATATTCAGGTGCATTATCAGCCCCCCAGTCCGAAGCGCGATTCATCTTACTACTCTCATTAGCTCGGGAATCAAATGTTATCTTTGAATATTTCTAATCGGAATTCAGCAGTAAAAGAGAGTATTCCAAACGAGCTCCCAAAACGTCTAATCTTACGAATATCTGGTTCCACTTCATCCCAAGCCGTCAAAATTTCTTTCCAATAAGAAGTTTTAAATGGATCCTGAAGCAACCCTTTGATCATAAAATTATCAGGAATATAATTCCTCCGAGAGTGCCACAACCAGAAGAATCCCGCACTATTCGCGGCATCAGAGCATAGATACACAAGATCACTTCGGCTTAGTTGGTGCAACTTCTGGCCATGACCGCCTAAGTCCAATTTCTCAAATATATTTGGAAGGCAAACTTCAAGACGCCTGATTGGTGTGGGGTGGCTCAGCACTGGATGTTCTTGGGGCTCTAAGAGCCTATCACCGTTAAATCGGTAGAGCACGCATGAAATGCCACATACCAATAGAAAAAGGTTGCTTTGAAATTCTTTCAGGATTGACTCATCAGTATTCTCATCCTTTGGCAGAAAATGCCTAATTAACTCCTGTACGCACCATTGAATCGCTTCCACGTCGGCCGCAAACTCAGTGACATGTGATATGACGGACTCTTTCTCTCCCAATTCTTGCGTACCGTGTGATTCACAATCTTCTATACGGGTCTCCAGTGTCTGGCCACCAAATTTGTTACGAATGTATCCATGCTCCTGCGCCAAGTGCCCGATTTCATGAAAGAACACCCAAGTCAGTGCGCCAATAAACATATTCCAGATGCTGTCCAATTTGTCGATATGATTCTGAAAAACTGGCGGGTATTTGAAAGCTTTAAAAAATGTTTTATACGGCTCTTCTAATAGATCACTTTCACCAAACAGATGGTATTTTTCTACGTCTCTATAGAGTTGACGTGCCAACTCATAGCACATTACAACTCGATGCTTCGGAGCGCTATCAGGATCATTATCAGACTCGGCCCATGCTGAGACACGCGGCTCTATACTCCATGCGAAATTTAAGGTGCCACCCAGCTCAGCATAAACGCTATCAGCAAGGTCTTTAGTAATGGAAGACAAAACAATAGTTGCTTTATCGTAAATATCTAAGTCTTTCAAACTTGTGGCCTTCATGTGATTTCCTGATCGAAGGGGTTTTAACAAGGAATAAATAATTGTTAACCGTATATTCACCAGCAAATACTCTTCTACAGGATAATCTCTTGATCAGCATATAATTTTTATTTCCGTATTTCATTGATGATAAGTAATATTGGCCGATAATGATCAAATTGCTGCCATTCAATCATATGGAATGATCGACCACAACGGGTCGGTTGGACACAATGACGAACGGCCGCTTTCAAGTATCGGAATTCAATGACAGCTTTCTGGCGATTAATCTGAAAAGCGGATTGTCGCCAGGCGACCCGAAGCGGACATTGAGCACACAGTGCTGGACAATCGGTCGCAATGGGCAGATGTCCACATGAAACTTAGCTATTGCTGTTTCCGGCTATAGCCAGCGAAAGTTAGGGATGCTGACCAGCATAAGCCGGCGCTCATGATCAACCTCACTTAGGTCTGTATTATCGCTCCAAGCGAACACGAAGCCGTCTTGCTCGTTCGCGAAACGCCGCTTCTCCTCCTTCAAGAATATCGCAAACAGCTTTACGAATATCCGCGTTTTCCAGCCCCCCCCGCGCGGTAAGTAATTGAAGGAAGCCCGCCCGCGTGATGCGGTCCGGCCTCGGCGACGATGATCTGATCAGCATCGGTGTTGATCACTAGATTGGCGTTATGAGTAACCATGATGACCTGTCGCCTGGTTTTCGCTGCGATGAAAAGCGACACAAGTTCCTCGAAAACAGACTTCGGATCGAGGTTTTCTTCTGGTTGGTCGATGATAAGAGGGCGATCGTCGGATTCATCCAAGGCGAGATAAAGCAGTAATAGGACGATGCCCCGTGTGCCTGGTGATAGTTTCCGGATGTCAACACCGTCATAGACGATCTCATATCGAATTGAGATGTGATCGGTCCCGAAAAGCCAATGCGCGAACTGCTTCGACCATGTTTTAAACTCAGCCTGCTGGGTCGGAGCATAGGGCGCGTGCGCGAGGATATTCTTCAGGTAGGTTGAAATGAAGGTCGTCATGGCCGTCTGAATTTCAACGGCGCTGCCACTCTCCCATGCCGACTTAAGCATCTTTTCCGCTAGAGCAATTAAAGAGCCGCGACCATTGAAGGGGCCAGCCTTACGCCGATCAAGAAGATTTTCTTCTGCGAAGGCTCCCCAATGATGGGAATCAACGATGCGCTGAACAGAGAAGCCAAGCTTGCGTAGTGTGCCTGAGGATGCTGCAAGCCGCGCCATTAGAGGAGCATAGAGGTCAGCAAGTACAGTCTGCTCGCTGATAATTGCCTCAAATATCCGTCTGTAGGCATTGTCACGCTCGGCTTGCAACTCCTTTCTACGGGCAGCAGCACCCTGCGCATCGGTGAGCTTCGCTTCCAATATCTTGAGGGCGGCATTCTCCTGTCCAATGCGTTTGGTCAGCGCAGCATATTGCTCTCGAACCACCTTGTCTACGCTGAACAAGGCTTCCAGCCTTGTCATCTCTGCAACGATTGTCGAGAGATTCAGCGTTCCGAGATCAATGCCATCGGCAATTAGAGGAGTGTTCGGATCACCAGGTTGCAAGGGCTGACCGCTAAGTTCAGCGATATTCCTGTCGGCCCATGCCACATACCCCGCCAGGCTATTATCTACATCCCCTTTATAGATAAGGAGGAATTCGTCCCACTGTTTATCGCTAAGCCCGCTCTGGCTATGCCGTTCTTGCGCTTGGCGAAGGAGTTCGGGTGCCTTCGTTGTGCGGGTGCTGGCTACCTCATCCTTCAATATGACGAAAGTGCGACGTTGATTGG
>SCST01000101.1 GCA_004299465.1 Methylovulum sp.
AAACGCCTTGGTCGAAGCAACGCCAATTTCCGGCCCGGCGCGGGTAATAAAGCGCAGCACGCATTCGCGCACGATGGCGGATTCCGGCACGTTGCAGATAGCCAGGGTTTTTTGCTGGCCTAGCGATTTAGCATGACGCAGGGCGGCCAAAGTATCAGCGGTTTCACCTGATTGGGAAATGGCGATAATAAGTTGTTTGGGGTTGGCTACCGATTCGCGGTAGCGGTATTCGCTGGCGACTTCTACGCTGACAGGAATGCCGGCAATGCTCTCCAGCCAATAGCGAGCCACCTGCCCTGCGTGGTTACTGGTGCCGCAAGCAAGTATGAGGATGTGCTCAATATCGCTAAAAACAGACCGGGCTTGCGCACCCATAATTTCCGGGTGGATTTGGCTGATCGAACCCACCATTTCCAGGGTATTGGCTAAGGCATCGGGTTGCTCGAAAATTTCTTTTTGCATGTAATGCCGGTAGGTACCCAGGTCAACCGTATCGGCAGAAAGCTCCGACAACACTTCCGGGCGATTCACTGGATGGCCTTGTGCGTCGATGATTTGGCAACTGGTCTCTGTGAATGCTGCAATATCGCCATTTTCCAGATAGATAAAGCGGCGGGTTACTTGCAGCAGTGCCGATGCGTCGGAGGCCGCGTAAATACCCTGATCGCCAATACCAAGCAGTAACGGAGATCCTTCTCTGGCGACGATAACACGTTCCGGCTGGCGTTCATCAATTACGGCGATGGCGTAAGCCCCGCGCAAGCGACTGGTCGCTTGCTGCACAGCTTTAAAAAGATCGGGCTCAATGCCAAGTATGGCGTTGATAAGGTGGGCAATGGTTTCGGTGTCCGTTTCCGAGCTGAAGACATAACCTTGATCTTTTAATTCTTCACGCAGGGTTTCGTAGTTTTCGATAATGCCGTTATGCACGACGGCAATGCTGCCGGAAACATGAGGATGAGCGTTCTTTTCACACGGCGCGCCATGAGTAGCCCAGCGTGTATGGGCAATGCCGACCCTGGCGCTGGCATCTTTGGCCAGATTTGCCAGTACCGCCACACGACCGACAGAGCGCATACGTTTAATGCCTGCCTGGTCAATAATGGCGATACCTGCTGAATCGTAACCTCGGTATTCGAGTTTGTTGAGTCCTTCGATGAGAACGGGGACGATATTGTTACTGGCGCTAGCCGCGACGATGCCACACATGGTTTATTTGACTCCAATTGGTGCGGGGTTGGTATTTAACAATGTGTTTGAATCAGTCTTTGTTGATCCGATTGTAGAACCAAACAGGTTAACACACCGGAGGCATAAGCTCCGGTATCTATACCGATACGGTTTGGACGCAGTTCTGGCCCATCAGTTACCGTATGCCCGTGCACGATAATTTTTTCAAACGGCTTTTTAAAAGCGGTAAACTCATCGCGGATCCATAGCATGTCTTCAGGACTCTGTTTGGCTAAAGAATAATGTGGGTTGACCCCCGCATGTACAAAAAAATACGATCCCAAGGTATAGGACAAACGAGTCCCGAGTAAGAAACGATAGTGAGTATCGGGCAAGTTATTTCTCAGCTGCCGTTGCATTTCAAGAAAATCTTCACGTTTTGTCGGGATTTTAGCCACCGCGACACCATAGCTGGCTAACGTTGCCTG
>SCST01000102.1 GCA_004299465.1 Methylovulum sp.
TCAATATCATGAGAGTACACGAGCCTGGATCAGCATCCAATACAACATAGCGATCCGGGACCGCTACAAGGAGAAAACTTATTTATCGAAGATAGCTTAGAACATAAACTCCTCCATCCGTGAATTAAAAATGGAAGACACGCTGAATCCTGCAATCCGCCGACGCATGCGAACATTAAATCAGGCGTTTTTCATCAAGGCTTGTCAGTCTATCAAAAATTGCACTTATTCAAACCCTTGCTGTTACCAAAAAAAAATTACCACACCCGCTACCTGGCGCCTTAACTTTTAAATACCCTTTATCACCCGGTCGCCGGACAATCCTATCCACAAAAAAAATAAGTGATTTAACATATTATTAATTACAAATCATGGCATATAACATAGTTTAATTATACCCACCCCCTCTTCAAGAAATTATCTGATTGATTGTATTGAAAAAATACATATGGCACAAAGCATGCTTATATCATTATGCAACAAGCTGTTGCACACCTGTTCAAGCATTATCGCAGAAGATAGCTGAAAAACAGGTGTTAGGCAGACAACTTTAAAAAACCATGATTTTTATAAGGAAAACACTTGATGAAAGCGAACCATATAGCCCGTTTTATTTCCCTGCTGGCAGCCGGTCTACTGGCGGCACCTGCAAGCCAGGCTGCAACAATTCCGAGCAGCATCTTCGATTTTGCTTCCGGTGTAACTGATGATGTTTTTTCTGTCAGAAGTAAAGGCTGGCGCGATCCGGCGTTTGGCGATATGGGCTGGACGCACTCCTCCGACTGGGGAACCGTCAGCGCCAAGAGAGGCCAAACCGTGACGATCAAAATGCTGGCTGCCGATGCCGGCATACATCCCGGCATCACCGTCTGGTATCGCGGCGAAGACGATACAGCGCCGGATAATTATGTTGTCGATCACTTTTATCCGCAAAACGCCAATTTCACTAAATTTGGCGCTACCAATGAAACCACCGGCGAGAAGCTGGGCAATATCGTCATGCGCCATATTGCCCACGGCTATGACCTGGACGGCAACACTAAAAGGGTAAGAATCATGAACCCGATAAAAGACGATGTCCCAGGTCAATTGGAACTCAGTTTCAAAGTACGGCGCACGGGTACTTACATGTTCGTTGTCGGCGGCTTTAACCCTGATGCCAGCGTTGATACGGCGGTAAGCTACAATGTTAACGTCAATGTGACGGTCACTAACCCTTAAGCAATTTTCGCCCGGTTTTTGACAGGGTTTCCGCCGCAGCCTAGCAACTACGCTGGAAGCCCGTTAATCCAATATGGCATCCATAGGTTGTTAACTTAACGATTGTGGCACACATCCGCACGCAGGCAAGCGCTGCCGGCACAACCGGCAAGGCATTTATTCCCCCAACTTGCCTATCTTTCCCATGCTCCGCGCTCATCGTTATACACAACACTGTCCCGTCTTCGGGGAATCCCCCTGTAGGGCGTGCCGTGCGCGCCTTGGGAGCTAAGGCGCGCACGGCACGCCCTACATTGCATTCCAGCATCTCTGCCGGAATGATGGTTTCGCGCAGACTTGTGTATAACGATGAGCGCGGGGCATGGGAACGATAGGGCTAAAAACAATAATCCATCAAACAAATAACAAACAGGTACCCTATGAACAGAAGTCACGGTTTAAATACGGTGTCGACTAAAAATTTTCGCGACATCGCCGCACCGGCTGCAATTTTAATGCTTGCTGCGTTACTGGCAGGAGAGGCCGCGGCACACGGAAATACGCCCCCGTCACTGCAGGGCGTCGAAATCCCTGCGACACCGGGCCTGCTCGATGGCGACGCACCGATAATCATCGACAAGACTGCCGCGATACAGCTCGGCAAAGCCTTGTTCTGGGACGTCAATGTCGGCAGTGACGGTATGGCCTGCGCGTCTTGCCATTTTCATGCCGGCGTTGACAGCCGCATTAAAAACCAGTTATCGCCCGGCTACCTCACTAAACGTGCACCGACAACGCAGACTTTCGAGGCGACCGCGTCAGGCGGTACCGGCGGCCCTAATTACACACTCAAGCGTAGCGACTTCCCGCTACACCGGCTCGCCAATCCTGGCGACAAGGAATCCGCCGTGTTGTTTAACACCGATGACATCGTTTCGTCGGCGGGCGTATTTTCGGCCCGTTTTAACGGACAGCGAGCCATCGACAGCAAACACGATGACTGTACACCACAAACGGATTCCATTTTCCACCTGAGCGACCTAAACACGCGCCAGGTGCAATCCCGGCAAGCGCCCAGCGTTATCAATGCGGGCTATAACTTCCGCAATTTCTGGGATGGCCGCGCCAATAATATTTTCAACGGCGTTTCGCCGTTTGGCGTTCGCGATGTTAATGCCGGCATCTGGATAACCGGAGCGGACGGTACCGCCAACAAGCAACCGATACGCCTGGAGAATGCTTCCCTGGCCTCACAAGCCGTAGCCCCCCCGGTCAATACCTCGGAAATGTCCTGCACGCAACGGGCGTTCCCTGATATTGCCCGCAAATTATTAACGCGCAGACCCCTGGACATCCAGGACATTCACCCGGAAGACAGTGTACTGGCCGAGCTTCGGGAGCTATCCGGCAAAGGCCTCAACACCTCGTATGAAAGCTTGATAAAAGCGGCTTTTGCGCCCCGTTACTGGTCGGGTTCCGGTGAATTCGGCAAGCCCGCCGCCACCGGCGCTGCCCCGTACACGCAAATGGAAGCCAATTTCTCGCTGTTCTTCGGCCTGGCGCTGCAAATTTACCAGCAAACGCTGATATCCGACCAATCACCTTTCGATACGCCGCGCCTCGCCGGCTTCCCGCAAATGCCGGAAGGACTGGGCAAACGGCAACAACGCGGCTTAAAAATATTCCTGAATGCCCATTGTTCGGAATGCCATAAAGGCCCGACCTTATCCGCCGCCGCGCACCCGGATATTTACACCTTATCCGATGCGTTTTCTTCACTACGCCTGGTTAACCGCAAGACCATCAACGGCGCTTTCGGCGGCAAAGGCGTGGCCCAAGGACTGCTGGATGAAGGCTATTTCAATACCAGCGTCACGCCGACCAACGCCGATCCGGGTGTAGGCGGCGTTGACCCGTTCGGCAACCCGCTATCTTTCAGCGAGCAATATTTGCAGTTCCTGCTGACCGGCAAAGCCATGACGGATCCGGTCATCGTCAATTCCTGCGACCTGGATAATGCTTTTGCACAGGACTACCTGAAGAGCGAGCTGATCGATGACACCACGATCACCGGCAGTTGCGGCGACCGTTCCGTCTACGCAAAGCTACCGAAAATCCCGGTGCTTACAGCCGAACTGGAAAAAAGAAACGACGGCCGCGCCCTGGCCGCCGTCAACGGTGCATTTAAAGTCCCGACATTGCGCAATGTCGAGCTGACCGGCCCGTATATGCATAACGGCAGCCTGCTGACGCTGGAACAGGTCGTCGATTTCTATTTCCGCGGCGGCAATTTCAGCAACGCCCATCACTTTGCGACACTGGTATTTCCGCAGACTATCAGCGCAACGGAGAAAACCGACCTCATCGCATTCCTGAAATCCCTGACCGACGAGCGGGTACGCTGGGAGCGCGCACCGTTCGATCATCCGGGATTGAAAATACCGCATGGGCATAAGGAAAATGCGGGTAGGCAAGATCCCGAATTGGCCCAGGACCTGTTTTTGAACGTGCCGGCAATCGGCAAGAATGGCCGGGATGCGGCTTTAGGGCCGTTAAAGCCATTCCAAAATTATTTGCGACCCTAAGCGTATTCGTGAAAACATAATATTCACCACGAAGATCACGATAGATCAATATATTGAATCTTCGTGCTTCTTCGTGTCCTTCGTGGTTATTCATTTATAGTAACTATTCAGCCCCTTGCTGTAGGGCGTGCTGCGCGCGCCATTAACAGACTGGCGCGTTATCCACACGCCGGAGAAGGCGCGCGTAGCACGCCCCACACTTCAGGGAAGGATCTGAGCAGTTACAATTTATATCAAATACTTTCACAGCCGGGGGAGTTCCGCAGGTGCGCATACGCCTGCAACATGAGTGCAAGCTTTGCTTGCTCAAGCACCAACAGTAGGCGCTTTAGGCGAAGCTTGCACGCCAATCCTTCAACTCTTCTGCTTCAGCACCAATTTGCTCAACGCCGGCAAAATAACAAAGGTGCTGGTCATAATCCAGAAAATACCCATCGTAATCACCAAGCCCATGCTCGCGATGCCCTGATGCGGCGAAAACGCCAGGCCGGCAAAACTGGAACTCGTCGTCAATGCGCCGTAGAACATCGCCCTGGCGGTGCTGGATTGGTATATGTTTTGTTTTTCAGACAGCGAATGCCGCAGTTTTTCAACCATATGTATGCCGTTATCGACACCGAATCCCAATAACAGCGGCAATGCGATGATATTGGCGAAATTAATCGGGGTATGGGTAATCACGGTACTGGCCATCGTAAACAACCCAGCCAAGACCAGCGGCGTCATAATCAGCAGGGTATCCGTGATATTGCGGCGGATACCGTACAACACCAGCGCAATCGTAATCAGTGCAATGCTAATGGCCTGCTCGAAAGCGCCGACAACCGCTTTCATCGACTCCCAATACATAATCGGCAAATCCGTCGTTTCCGGCGCCAGCGATTGTACATCGTTAATAAAGGCTTCCAGGTTAGCCAAGTCATTCAAGTCTTTTTTGGCAAATATCTGGATACGATACCACCCGTCCTTGCTCAACCATCTCTCGCTAATGTCGGGCGGCAGGTCAGCCAGCGTAATCGCACCGGCGTTAAGACCGGTTAGTAAATCATTCATCACGCCGGGCAAGGTACCCAATAACGCCGATTGTACTTTATCAAGAAACAGGCGGCGGCTGGCCTGCTGGCGCGTATCCAGCTCAAGCAACATAGCCTGCAACTCAACCTTAAAAGAAATTAACGCATTGATTTCCTTGGCATCTGTTTTTTTCGGCACAACCTCATCTATGGTTTTTATCAGGTGGCGAATGCTTTCAATAGGATCATAATCCGCTTTCAGCGTCGGGAAGTTTGTTAAATTCAAGCCCAGCGTCAGCGCCATTTCTTCTATCACGGCCAATTTATCGTCCTGGTCGGCCGGTAAAAAATCAAAAAGACTGACGGTTTTGTCGACGCTAGCCAATGTTTCCAATTTTTGCTGTAAAGCCTTGGCCTTGTTTTCGTCCTGGGCCAAAATCGTTAAGGTCATCGGCGTGTTGTCTTTATCCTTAATCAAATGCTTGAACGCAATCACCGAGTCCGTATTGGGGTCACGCAGGTTAACGGGGTTAAAATCCGTTTGCACACCGGTTACGAGCACGCTGGAAATAATCGCGAGCAGGCCGACGACTAGCGCAATCGGCTTCGCATAATGCAAGGTAAAAGTCGCCAATTTTTCAGGCAGGCGGATAAAGCCGGTATCATTCGGTACAGGCAAATGCGCTAGCTGCACCGGGATAATTTTCAATAATACCGGCAATATCGTCAGGGTCACAAAAAGGCAGATAAACAAGCTCGTCCCGGCCAATAAACCGAGTTCGGATACGCCTTTGTAATCGGTCGGTATGAACGCATACAGGCCGATAGCCGTCGTGCCAGCGCATAACAGCAGCGAAGGACTGGTCGAAATCAACGTGCCGCGTATGGCCTTATCGCGGCCGATATGATGACCCAGGTTGTCGCGGTAGCGCAGGCAAAAATGAATCGCATACTCGACGCCCAAACCGATATTCGAGACCGCGAAAGCCACTGAAATCAGGTTCAACTCTTTCACGGCCAGGGCCGCAAACGCACCGCATAAAATCATGCCCAAGGCCAAGGTAATCAACGTAGCCAGCGTCAGGAAAACAGAACGGTACGCCAGCAATAAAATCCCCAACACCAGGACTACAGAGAAGATACTGGCGGTAAACGTGCCGGTACTCATGCCCGACAATTCGTCGTCTTCAAGCCCCACTTCGCCGGTTATCCATACCTTGACGGCGGGCAGGCCCGGCTCCTGGATTGCAGCAACCGCGTTACGCACGGCATCGATCGCATTTTCGGCAGGGCGAATCCGGCTGTAATCGAGCTTGGGCCTGACAATAATAAAGCTGCTTTTTGCCGCTACTTTTTTACTCGCGATCAATTCTTCCCAGGATAGCAACGCGGTGCCGTTATTAACGGCCGTATGCAATGCCGACGACACCTTGTTGATCA
>SCST01000103.1 GCA_004299465.1 Methylovulum sp.
GTTCCATAGATGTTTTTCTTGCTTTGTCACGGGTTGGCGCTACGGTATGCGTCGTGTTTATTGAACTAGGTTGTTGTTTTATACACACAATTCATAGGGAATATCAATCTTGTTGTGTTAGTTATTGATAAAAAAGGAATAATTGATGGTTTCACAAGCGCATTAAAACTTGTGGTGAATTGGTTTTACTGCTACTATCGCCAACGTGGTACACGCTTTGTTGTATAAAAGCAAAATATAAAATAATAACCTCATGAGGGTAAATCGATGATGAATAAAACTAAGTTGGTCTTGGGTATGGCCACTGCGACATTGACAATGGCGGGTGTTTTGGTTGCGCCTCAAGCTATGGCGGGTTCCAAATCCCAGCGTCACGCTGAAGTGGATGCCATGAACAGTAAAGTTGAAGCATTGGAAGCTCAGCTTCAGGCCATGCAATATGAATTGCAAGCGTTAAGAGCAGAATCAAATCGTCCTAGCTCAAATGTAGATTCTGCAAAAGTACAAGAGCTGGATCAGTGGATGGAGTCGGTTAAATCAGCTCCTGTTCAGAAGAAAGTCGTACACGATAATATGATTTTCTTCCGTGGCGGCTATGCCCACAATGACCAAGTTAGAAATGATCTTTTGACGGGTAATCAATTCGCCGGAAACTATCTCGGTTTTGGTGACGGAAAAACTGATAATGATGGTTGGTATACAGGCGCTGGTTTCGATTTCGGCCTGACCGATGATGTTTGGGGTATGATGAACAATACCGAAGTCATGGCTGAATTGATGTTCGAGTATAAAAATTTTGATAAGAAAAAATTCAGTGGCACTAATCCTATTTCTGGAGCGCTTCAAGGCTCTCCCAATGCAAATGCCCCAGCTTGTACACTGATTAACTTGGCGGCAAATGGTGGAACAGGTGGTCCTGGAACGGGTCTTTCTGGTGCAGCAGGCACGGCAAGTTGTAACAGTGTAACAGTTACTCAATTTACATTAACTGCTGCGCCAAAAATCAAATTCATGAAAGGCAGTAAATTCAGGCCATGGGTTATTCCTGTCGGTTTGGCCGTTCATGTTATCAGTCCGCCATCTAACGGTGTAACCGTATTAAATCCAGGTGCGATGTTTGCTGCCGGTGCCGAGTACGCTATCTGGAAAGAAATTAAAGTGGGTATGGATGCACGTTACCATTGGACTGGTTATGATGCGGACGGTGTTAACACCAACGGCCTTACAGCAGGTGGTTATCTCGGTATTGGTTTCTAAGCGAAACGCTTAAGCACAACCCGATAAAAAGGAGGGCGTAAAAGCCCTCCTTTTTTTATGTCCGCAAAAAATTATTTTTCGTTGAGTACGGTCATGCTTTAGATTAGGCTTGTACAATTTAACGTGCATGTCATAGGGGTGTCATGCGTATTCTTTCTTTTACTCAAGCAAGAAATAACTTAAAGGCGGTTCTTGACGACGTGATCAACGACGCCGATTGCACCATCATTACCCGTCGTGACGCCGAAAATGCGGTGGTGATGTCGATGGATTACTACAACAGTTTGATGGAAACGGTTTATTTACTCAAATCGCCTGCCAATGCCGCCCATCTTGCCAAATCTATTGAGCAATACAAAGCGGGTCTTATTGTCGAGCGAGATATAGTGGATGAGTAGGCTGCTGCTCTGGACCGATGCGGCTTGGGGTGACTATTTATTGGCGGGGACAAGATAAAAACCTTAACACGCATTAATAGGCTAATCGCCGATACGAAAAGAATGCCGTTTGCAGGATTGGGCAAACCGGAACCGTTGCGGGAAAACTTGTCTGGTTTTTGGTCCAGGCGCATCGACGAATCGAATCGTTTGGTCTATGCGGCCAATGACAGCCACTTAACGATTATTGCGTGCCCAAGATTGACTGCCTGTCTATTTTTAATAGGTGCTATACTTGGCACTAAATATAAACATAAGATAAGCGCCATGAAGATTTCAGCCGATATTAAACCCGTTAGTTATTTAAAGTTACACTCGGCCGATTTGTTAAATCAGGTCAACGAAACGCACAGACCCGTCATTATCACTCAAAACGGCGAGCCGAAAGCTGTGTTGCAAGATACTGAGAGTTACGAGGCCATGAGAAATGCACTGGGCCTGTTAAAGCTTGTTGCCCAAGCGGAAGAAGATATTCGTAATGGCAGTGTTGTGCATCAAGCACAGGTTTTTAATAAGATAGAAAAATTATTAGCCGAACAATGAATGAGC
>SCST01000104.1 GCA_004299465.1 Methylovulum sp.
GACGACCTAGACATTTGCTGATTCCTTGGTTTCCAGCCAAGCCAGGACTGAATCCGAGGACCAAACCGTAATTTTTTCGCTGAGTTTGGTTGGCTTTGGAAACTTGCCTTCTCTGACAAGCCGCCAGATTGTGCTTTTGGACATGCCTAAGCGCGTGGCCAGGGCGGATACGCGCAGGTTTGAACCGGCTTTTAAGGGGTCTTGGGTGGTGGGGGCTGGGGATGTATAGTTGTTTTTCATGGGTAGCATTACCGTGTTGTTTGGGGTGCGGTAATACTAAGGCGTTGCATGTGTGTTGTGTTCCGGCGGAAAATTTAATTTCCGCCGGAATTCCACGGAATTTTACAGGCTAATCGTTTTTTGGTGTCATTGCGGTATTTAATGCTTCCTCTAAGACTTCGTTCAAGATGGTTTTTGTTTGTCCGTCCGTTTTAAAATCCATGTTTTCAAGTATCTCACCTATGGCGTTGTAAATGCCGCTTTTGATCGGTTTATCGCGGCTTCCAAACTTCTTGCTTTGGGTCTTTTCTATCAGCAGCAAAACCAAGCCGCCAATAGTCCGGTAAAGAAATTCCCGCTCGTTTTTTGTCTTCCATTCGTTATCTATCGTTATATCAGCGGCGGGTATTTGTTCCTTAGTTGGTGTTGTATAGCCGGGCTGTTTTTGCGTTTCCGTGCGTGGCGCATCGCTTAACAAATCGTCAACTGGCGAAGGGTTGGGGCTAATTGGCGCATCGATGTCTATTAACCAGTGAGAATATAAATTTGGCTCGCTCATAATGGCATCAAGTTGTTCTTGGGTAAATTCTGACGCTAATACATCGGTAATGCCGCTCCATCTTCGACCTGCACGACGAAAGCTATCCGGTATGCAAACCACTCTTAAGGTAGTTTTTGCGCCTTTTACTTCTGGTTTTTTATAATCGTTCATCATGCCCGCCTTTCACGGTTAGCTCTTTCAAATAGGAAAACCGCGCCAGTGGGTGAAAGGTTGCCCACGTTCGCCCCGTCAGGCTAGGTGCGGTTTATTCGGTGATTATCGGTCAATATTAGGCAAATACGCTTCAAGCAATACTTCCACCCGTTTAAGCGCGTTCGTGTATTTCAGTGTTCGTGCTATATCTTTTTCTGTAACGACTTTCAGTCGCGTCAAGTCTAAGTTATCGCGCAAGTCTTCACGCTTAACCAGCAATACGTCCCGGTTATTTGCTAGTCGCTCGATAAATTGAGCGTATGTTTCTCCGTTCCGCTTGGTTAGCGTAGAAACCCCGGAAACAACTCGCTCTGACATTCCGATTTCGCGTAATTCATCAATCGAAACTCCGCAATCCTCTACAACATCGTGAAGAACCGCGATAGCCATTAATTCGTCGTCATTAGTGCGTAGCCGTAACATCAGCCGCAGTGGGTGTAAAATGTATGCGTTTCCTCCCTTATCTGTCTGCTTAGAATGCTTTTCCGATGCAAACCGTATTGCTTCTGCCAAGATATTCATGCGCCATCCGGTAACTTGTAATTTATGATTGCCGCTTGAACAAATCGGTTTGCCCATTCTTCTTCACATAATCGCGGATAAAATCCCGTAACAATTGGCTTGCTGTTCGGTCTTGGCTCTTGGCTGCTGCGACAAAGGCGGCTTTTAGTTCAGGCTCAATACGGATAGCGAGTCCTGTTTCTTTCTGTGTGGTCATTTTGTCTATACACCGTGTTTGCTATGTATATTCATTGCACATACATCTTGGCACTGTTGCTTGATAACGAACAATAATATGGTTTTTTGGCTGTTTTATCGGCTGGTTCCGGTCTGGTCGAGTCCGGCGCCGACGCCATTTTCTTAAAAACCCCCTTACTTTTCCGTTTTATTGTGCCGCTGATGGTAAACAATGCTTATCTTCCCCTTAGTCTTTCCGATGGGTTTGATTGCTTGTTACAGCAATTCAAACGCTTGGGTGTGGTGGGTTGTACATCATGCGTGTGTTTCCAAGCGGGCTATAGGCTGTCTTGGCTTTTGCCGTGCTTGCCATAAGTCATAGTTTGCCTGCATGTGTAGCCAGCTTTCCGCACTGCCGCCAAGCGCATCGGCAAGCCTTAACGCCATGTCGGGCGATAGTGCCGCCCTGCCATTCAATACCCGCGACAAGGCCGCGCGGGTAACGCCTATTTGTTCGGCAAACTGTTTGATGGTTATATGGCTTCCGGTAAAAACGCCGTCTTTTAGGACTTCGCCGGGGTGTGGCGGGTTGTGTTGTTGGCTCATTGGATTAATCTCCTAGTGGTAGTCTTGATAATCAACCAGCACGGCATTATTGCCGTCAAACTTGAAAGTTATCCGCCAGTTTTTATCTACCCATACCGTCCAATGGTTTTGTAGGTGGCCTTTCAACGGGTGTAGCCGCCAATTGGGCAGGTTCATGTCATCGGGGTTGGTGGCTGTGTCGAGTTTGGCAAGTTGCAAGTTAAGCCGTGTGGCGTGTTGGGCTTGAATGCCGGCCTTGCTGCCTGTCTCGAAAAACGCTTTTAAGCCTTTGTGCTGGAATGATTTAATCATGTGGAAAGTGTATAGCGTGGCGTTTCTTAATTCAATAGTACGCTGAATTGTTTAGCCCATGCTTCACTCTTTTTTTGATTATTTGCAAATAGTTGGACGCACTGATTACGGATGGTTTGTAGTATGGCAACTTGGCTTTTTTATAGATGGAAAACCGCATCAGTGAACGAAAGGTTGCCCACGTTCGCCACGTCGGGCTAGGTGCGGTTTATTCGGTTTGCATAGTTTCTTTGTGGTTTACATTAAGCCGGCGTTTTTTGCCGCTTCAGGTGTCGGTTCCGGTCTGATCGGAGGGTGGTCACCGTCCAATATCATCAAAATACCGGTTTTTTGTCGTTTTATTGTGACATTGATAGTAAACAATGTCTGCTTACAGCTTGGCCTGTGGTTTTTTGTCCAGCGTCAACAACTCAAGGCCGTGGGCTTGTGCTGTGGCGGCAATGATGGCGCCGGGCAATTTGGCTTGATGTCGCCGTCTAAATTGTATAGTCAGTTCTTCAATCGCGGGGGTAATGGTTAAATGGCCATTCTGTCCAGCAAGGCTTTAATCGTCCGCTCTTCGTACTCGGTAATGCCGACAAAGCCTAACAGCTCCATGCGGGTAATGACGCTGTAGGCGCAAGCCAATAAGTTAATGCCTTGAGTCAGATTGACGGCTTGCCCGTTGCCTTTGAGTAGGCCAATGATGATATTGGTGTCGAGCAAGTAGTTAATCCCATTCATCGCGCATCGTCTTTTGAATCTCCAACGGGTCGCCGATAAAAGCAGGGGAATCGGCCAATAGCCCAGCAAAGTCGGTTAAGCATTCGGGCTGTTTTATCAGCTCTTCACGGTGTTGTTTTATCAGCCGCTCAATGAGTTCGGCACTGGTAACGTGCAATTGCGCCGCCATGTCGTGAAGCTGGTTAGCGGCTTGGTCGCTGATTTGTACGGTTTGCATGGTCATTCCTTGGGTTGTAGCGGTTATGGCTTGCTCTATAGCTGTCTGAACAGATCGGTTTGCCCGTTCTTTTTCA
>SCST01000105.1 GCA_004299465.1 Methylovulum sp.
CCATGACGGTTTTCAAGGTCTGGATATGCAGTTCTTCGAGCTGCCGCCGTTGCCGGGTAATATCCGTCAAGGTCAGTATCAGGTAGTGCCTTAAGGTGTTATCGAAAAAGGCATCGGCATGCACTTCATTTTCGACAAACCAGTTGCCGGCGCAGGAAAACCAGCGCACACCCTGATAACCACGGGTTTCGACCCTGAATTCACGGTTACTGAAGCCTTGTTGCTGGCTTTGCAGCTGCAGCCATAAATCCCCCATCTCCTGGCGCAATAATTGTAAAAAAAACGCGGCAGGCTCACCCTTGCCCAAATCGCTGACCAATGCCTTGTACATATGGTTGTCCAGGATGACCCTATCCTGGTCGTCAAGAACCACCATCGCAATCGGTGATGAATTGATAACCGATTCAATCAGCAATTTTTGGTTGGTCACTCTTTTTTCGGCTTCATAGGACTCGGTAATATCACGGTGCATGCCGATATAATGGGAAATAGCCCCTTGCTCATTGAGCATAGGCGCGATAATTAAATCGGAAAGATAGCGGTTGCCGAATTTATGGCGATTGATCAATCGTCCGTGCCATATTTTTTTGTGGCTGATGGTATGCCATAAATCGTAATAGACATGCCGCGGCGTGCATTTATCCGACAAAATCGATTCGTTCTTGCCGAGAATATCAGTCGGCTGGTAGCCTGTAATTCGCGAAAACTCGTTATTAACATACAAGATATTCGCCTTTTTATCGGTAATGGAAATGGCGATGGGCGCCTGTTCAACCGTTTCTACGAAAATACTGTAAGGCACGTTATCGTCAATGCCCGCTTTGATGATGTCAGGGGTAAGCCCGCCCATGACGCTTTCCATGAGGGTATGTGTACGCAAATAGTGTAATGGCGTTTTTTTCATAGCAATTATCGGGAATGGGGGATTTATAAACCCTAAGCAAAAATAACGCCAAAACCGGATTCAGTCAAGGCATCTAAAATTTGTTGGACGGCTTGCAGGATCGACATCGCTGCCTTAGCGCGCCCAGACAAACCCGTTTTCGGAATTTCCGGTATCCCGCGCAGCCGTCAGGGCCAGGGTACGCATCGTATGCCCTAAATTCAACACAGATGACGCTTAATGCGATAATTAAGGTACGCGGTGCGTCCCCTACGCTTTAATTATCGCATTAAACACGATGATAAATCCGGCATGACTGTTAAGACAACACGATGTAAGGTTTGCGACAAAGGTTTTTCCACCCTGCTGATATGTATTGTTTGTAACAGTCTTTGACGCATCAATCTGGTGCGGCTATTTGGCAATGCATTGATATTACAGGCCACTCTACGTACTATTTATTTGGCATAAATAATGCTTTGAATATTGCAAAACGATCTGCACAACAGCCTTTAGAACAGCCGCCTGCAAACAGCTTGGAACAAAACAGTGAGTGAATATCTTTTACTTTTATTGGGCACCGCTCTGGTCAATAACGTAGTCCTGGTTAAGTTCTTAGGGCTATGCCCTTTTATGGGCGTCTCGAAAAAACTGGACTCGGCATTAAGCATGGGACTTGCAACGACCTTTGTGCTGACCCTGGCGGCCATGACCAGTTGGTTGCTCGAACATTTCATTCTAGCGCCATTGAATATCCAGTTCCTGCGCATACTCTCATTTATTTTGGTAATCGCCGCCGTCGTGCAGTTTACCGAGATGGTCGTGCATAAGACCAGTCCGGTGCTGTACCAAATCCTGGGTATTTTCCTGCCGTTGATTACGACTAATTGCGCGGTATTAGGCGTCGCCTTGCTCAATATCCAGGAGCATTACGGTTTTATGCAAAGCCTGATTTTCGGTTTCGGTTCGGCGCTGGGCTTTACGCTGGTCATGGTCTTGTTTGCAGGGCTGCGTGAACGTCTGGCGTTAATGGCCGTGCCGGCCTTATTTGCAGGCACGCCGATCGCCTTTATCACGGCCGGTATTTTATCGCTGGCGTTTATGGGATTTGCAGGACTTTACAGTACGCATTAAGGAACCAAGTCATGTACGTTTTATATGCAATTATCAGTTTGACCTTACTGGGATTGTTTTTAGGCTTATTGCTCGGCATTGCCGGCAAGTATTTAAAAGTCGAAAGCAGCCCGATAGTCGATGAACTGGAGGCCTTGATGCCGGGTTCACAGTGCGGGCAATGCGGCTTTCCGGGTTGCAGGCCGGCTGCGGAAGCGCTGGCCGCAGGCCAGGCGCCCGCCACGCTTTGCCCGCCCGGCGGCAGTGCGCTGGCCGAGCAGATTGCGGCATTGCTGGGTATCGACTTAGACCTTAATGATGTCAAAGAACCGGAAGCGCTGGTTGCCAGGGTCAGTGAAGCGACCTGCACCGGCTGTACGCGTTGCTTTAAAGTCTGTCCCACCGATGCGATTGTCGGCGCGCCTAAACAAATTCATGCCGTAGTCGCCGATGCCTG
>SCST01000844.1 GCA_004299465.1 Methylovulum sp.
TATGCCGAAAAAATCGGTGTTAATGTCAATGATTTGCTGGTTTCGCAACCGGATACCGGCGAGCAGGCCTTGGAAATTACCGATATGCTGGTGCGTTCGGGCGCGGTCGATATTGTCGTTGTTGACTCGGTTGCCGCGTTGACGCCCAAGGCCGAGATTGAAGGCGATATGGGCGATTCGCATATGGGCTTGCAGGCGCGTTTGATGTCCCAGGCCTTAAGAAAACTGACCGGCAACATCAAACGCTCCAATACGCTGGTTATCTTTATTAACCAGATCAGGATGAAAATCGGCGTGATGTTTGGTAATCCCGAAACCACGACCGGCGGTAACGCACTGAAGTTTTATGCGTCGGTACGTTTGGATATACGCCGTATCGGTTCGATTAAAAAAGGCGATGAAGTCATCGGCAATGAAACCCGTGTAAAAGTCGTCAAAAACAAGGTCGCGCCGCCTTTTAAAGAGGCCGAGTTTGAAATTTTATATGGCGAGGGCATTTCTTTTACCGGTGAGCTGGTCGATTTAGGCGTCAAGTACGGCTTTATCCAAAAATCGGGTTCGTGGTACAGCTACGGTAATGAAAAAATCGGGCAGGGCAAGGACAATGTCAAAACCTTCCTGAAAGAACATCCTGAAAAAGCGAGTGAAATCGAAGCTAAAATCAGGCTTGAAGCCTTTACTAAACCTGCCGTTCTTGCGGAAAGCCCGTTTGCCGGCATATCCGCGGATGATGAGGAATGATCGTAGCCTGCTGTGAACGATGACAAGGAAATTCACGACGTTTGCCTGCGTTTGCTGGCGCGTAGGGAACACAGCCGGAAAGAACTGCTTAATAAATGTTTAATAAAAGGTTACGAAAAGAGCGACATTCTTGCCGTTATTGAAGACCTGGCCCGGCAGGGTTGGCAGGACGACATAAGATATGCGGAGAGCTATGCAAGGCATCGCATCCAAAAAGGCTACGGGCCTGTTTTCATCATCTACCAATTGCAGCAAAACGGTATTAACGCCGTTGATCTTGAAGACATTGTAGGGACCGTGGCCGGAAGCTGGATGGACGTACTGGAGCAGGTATATGACAAAAAATATAAACATAACAAGCGAATGGATCGCCTGGAATGGGCGAAACGCAGCCGGTTTT
>SCST01000106.1 GCA_004299465.1 Methylovulum sp.
GGCACATTCAGGTCTTGGCGAATTAACACGCGTTTACCGGCTAAATCCAGGTCAACCATTTTTTGAATCGGCATGGTTTTTTGAATCGACATAGTTCTCTCTCTTTAGTTGTGTGTATTGAAAGTGTTAGTTTATTGTTTCCATTTAATCGAACAACCGATACTGGCTTGTTGCTGTTGTGGGCCTTTGCCTGTTGCCGCTACCTGTTTCATCGCCTCAAACAGCTCGCGCGGAGCCGCAAGCGCCGCTTCCTTACGGCTGGCATCCAGGCGTCCCCGGTATTGCAGCTCAAAATCAGCATTAAAACCGAAAAAATCAGGCGTGCAGACCGCGCCATAGGCTTTTGCCGTTGCTTGTGATTCGTCGAGCAAATAGGGAAAACTGTACTGGTGCTGTTCTGCAGCCAGTTTCATGTTCTCGAAAGAATCGGCGGGATATTCAATGGTGTCGTTGGACATGATAGCAACAGATTCGACCCCGAATGGTTTCAGTTCGCGTGCATCCCTGAGTATCCGCTCATGCACGGCCTGCACATAAGGGCAATGATTGCAGATGAACATCACCAATAAGCCTTTTTCACCCATGCACTGTGACAATGTCCAGCGTCGCCCGTCAACACCGGGCAGGTCAAAATCCGGCGCTTTTTTGCCGAAATCACAGATCGGCGTTTCCAGTAAAACCATGTGTGTTACTCCTAATGTATCAGATCAGCAGCTATCGTTACGAAAAAACAGCATCCACGAAAAGCACGAAAAAACAATCGTGGTTTTTTCGTGCTTTTCATGTCTTTAGTGGACAATTCTTTGCTGCCTCAATCACCCGATTGTTGTTTTTTATGGCTGACATACCATTTCGCCAGCATAAAAAAAACGCCGGCCAATACCGCGAACAAAATGCCATGCTCCACATGCTTAATCGTTTTAATAAGCTGGTCGGCAATAGCCCCGAAATGGTAGACCAGCCAAACGATGCTGGGGACGCTGATTAAAGCGGCCAAGCCGTCATAAAAGAAAAAAACCTCGAAAGGCAAATGTAATGTGCCCGCTGAAAAAAAAGTAGGCGCCCGCAACAACGGCATAAAGCGCGATACGAAAATAACTTTATTACCGTGCTGGTGCAGTTTTTCCTTGACTGCAGCCAGGCGTTCCGGGGACAGCAATCTGCTGAATAACGGCTTCTTCGTCATTTCCCTGCCGTATTTCGCGCCTAGCCAAAAAATGGTGCTGTCACCAATCAATACCCCCGCCATACAGACGATAATCATCACCCAGACATTAACCATGCCGTAATAGGCCAACATGCCTGCGACAAATAACGTAATGTCTTCAGGAATCGGCAAACCCAGGCCACAGGCAAGTAAAATCACGAATACCAATAGATAAGGCATGGTCCCACCAAAATTGAGTACGAAACCTAACAAATCCTCCACTGTTTAACCCCTCTTTTAAAAATATAGTGTTACCGACATAGCAAAACCGGCATCTCCGGTATTTGCAGCCTATTCGATATTAGGCATTGCCGCTTTATAGTTCATGTTGCACACACGGGACGGGGCAACATACCCTGTCCGGCATCCGGTCTTCCAGCCCCCTGGCAACTCGATTAATTGCCAACTTCAGGCATTATAGCAATGTTTGCTTTGTACACCTGCGCATTTGCAACACGGGCTTTTTAAAGCAATCCCGCCACATCCTTGTCAGTCAAGAACAGGCAGCCATCATTAGGTATATCGGGTTCGAGATGAACGATCCGCCCTTGTCCATCAAAATAGACCGTAATCAGGGAGGCATCGCGGCATTGTTCCAATTCCTGCTTTTTCAGATGAAAAAACGAGCATAACTGCGCATCATCAACTTTTCTGCCGGATGCGGCAAGAAACCGCCGCTTACGCCGGGCGCGAAAAAAAACCCAGCACAACCAGAGCAGCGCCTGAACCGATAGGGTTGCGAGATAAATTTTTAACAATTGCAACAGGCTGCCGTAGCCGCCAAACCAGCGCATTTCATCGGTCATTTTATAATTCCCCAGCAACCAGCTACCCAAGGTCAGCAATGGAACCAGCAGGTAAATCCACATCAACCAGCACACTATCCAAACCAGTAAGGCGCCCAGACGCTTTTGCAGGCTTTGCAACTGGGGATGGTCGATAATATAGTCATTCATTTTTTACGCAAGCCCCTGTCCAGCGTGACCCATACAGCCCGTTGCCCGCGTTTTTTTCTTACCGCCTTGATGGAACCCGCGATCGTCGTGCCTACATTCATAAGCCAATACGCAATCGGATACCATACCATCCAATAATAATAGCGCGCCGTCCCTCCGCTACGGTATTCATAGCGCGAATCTATCGCAAGGCTGACACCGAACTGGATGAGACAGGTTAAACTCAGCAAGGTGCTCGTCCAGCTTGGGCTCAAATTATGTAAAGATTCGTAATGGGACCCTAAAAACAGTGCCGCAGCACCGGACAGCAAATGCAGTAAAATCAGGTAGGCCCATAGCGTACTGACCAGGCACTCAAGATACAAAACCCACATGCCGCGCGATGACCAGCGGAATAACGCGCTGAAATAACGCAATAACACTTCAGCCCCGCCTTGCGCCCAGCGGACCCGCTGCCGCCAAAGCCCTTTCAGCGTTTCCGGCATCAACACCCAACACAAGGCATTCGGTTCAAAATAAATCGACCAGCCTGCCAACTGCAGTTTCCAACTGATATCGATGTCTTCGGTGACCATGTCGTTACTCCAGTAGCCTACATCGTGCAACGCAGATTTACGGAAAGCGGCTATAACGCCGGAAACGGTAAAAACCCGCCCATAGGAACGTTGCGCGCGCTTGATCATGCCGACAATAGCGGAAAACTCGCCGACCTGGATACGGCCTAACAAGGTCGATCGATTGCGGATGCGTGGATTGCCGGTCACCGCGCCAACCTTCGGGTTATTGAGGAAGTGCCGCATCATCCAGGTAACGGCTTCGGGAGCCAATAGCGCGTCACCGTCAATACAGACCAGGAACTCGCTGTTCGCCAACAATGCAGCGGTGCGCAAACCCATCGCCTTGCCCTGGTTGCTATGCAGGTTGACCACGCGAAGCTGGCCGTGTTGTTTTGCCAGCGCTTGCAATACTTCCAAAGTATTGTCCTTACTGCCGTCATTGATAGCGATGATTTCGATGGCAGGATATTGCTGCTGCAACAGGATTTCGACGGTTTCGCGAATGTTTTCAGCTTCGTTATAGCAGGGAATCAAAATGGAAACCGGCGGGTATTCCGCCAACTCCGGCAAATTTTCAGCAGTTTGTCTAGGGCCGCTTTCGAAACGAACATAAAAAATGACCGCGCCGAACATCCATACATAAGCCATAAACAGTGGATAGTAATAAATAAAACTGTCAATTACCGCGCTAAACGGCTTCCATATCGGCATAGCGGACAGCCATTGAACCTGGAGCATCGTAATGTATTCCGGAATTGCGCGGACAACAGCATTTAACGCCCCTATTGCCTCATGGGGCACATCCTCAAAGAATAACGTCATGGCGGTATCAAAAATAAATCAAACCGGGGGCGATCAAGCTACGGTAAATCGGGAAGTGAAAAATGTTGTTGTAAATCTTTCAGGCGCGGCTGGTCCTGAAAGACGTTGTCGGGATAATAACCGATATGCTGGGCATGATGTTTTTTTAACAACGCCATTTGCTCGATAATTACCGGCATGGCAATTTTTTGCTGCGTTTTCCAGTTAACCGCCTGCAATTCAAACACTGTTTTTTTAAGGCCGCCAGGAT
>SCST01000107.1 GCA_004299465.1 Methylovulum sp.
TTTATAGTCGGGATGATCCGGGGACAATGTCCGCAGCCCCACCGGCGTCAACAGCCGGTCTTTGATAGCCTGGAATACCGATTGCCAATGCGTTTGAGCCAATACCGGATGGGATAACGATAACGCGAACACTTGATTGGGACGGCAAGCAGGGTCGTTTTTACCGTTTTCACCGTCGACCACATCATAAAGGTGTCCGGTCTCTGCATTCCAAAACCGTTCATTAAAACTAAGCCGGGTAAGATCGGCGTGCTTTGTAATCTCGATTGCGCTTGATGATAAGTTTTCCTCCTGCATCCATTTCTCCATCAGGCGCAACGCGTTGTACCACAATGCGTTGATTTCAAGTGCTTTGCCGCGACGCGGTGTGACGACCCAATCGCCTAATTTTGCATCCATCCACGTCAACGCGTAACGCGGATCGCCCTGGATAAGCAAACCGTCGCCGGGATCGCAATGAATACCGAAGCGAGTGCCCCGAATATGATGGTCAATGATATCCAGGAGCTTAGGCAGCAATTCCTTGAGCAACGCCCGGTCTCCGGTATGCTCGATATAACGATCCAGCGCGTGGAAAAACCAGAGTGTCGCATCGGCGGTATAATAAACGCCCTCGCTTTCACCTTCCGGGAACATATTGGGAATGAGGCCGTCACGCAGATGATGAGCAAAAGTACGCAGAATATGTCCCGCCTCGATATGCCGTCCCGTCGTCAACGTCAGGCCTTCGAGGCTGATCATGGTGTCCCGTCCCCAATCGGTAAACCAGTGGTAACCGGCAATGATGGTACGCACATCACCGCCGGTTGCACGCATCCGCGTGGTTTCGGCAACACGCTCGATCGGGGCGATAATAAACTGATCGGCTGCCAGCACCAATTGCTTGGCTAAACCTGTATCCAATTCAGGACGCGCCGCCGCCAGCAAACGTCGGCACCGCTCCAGTTCGGCCTGAAAGGTCTCAGCAGGAGACAGCGCGGTAATGCTCTCCCAGCTTTCCGTAGAAGCGATCAAGGTGACCTCTTTACCGGCAGCAAGATCAACACGAAAATAACCGGGACTCCACAGGTTGCCTTGGGCTTCATAGCCTCTTTGTTCCTCGATACGGTAAAGAATGTTGCTCAAGCGTTTGGCTTCAATCGTGAATGCCGGGTTTTCGCCATCGACGTAAAGGCGTAAGGACGGCATTGAAAGCCCTTGAATTTCAATACGTCCGGCAGAGGCTTTAAGGTCGTAGGAATCCAGGGGGAGTCCTTCGGATAAGGACGCGTCATGGCGACGAAAATGCACGGCTACGCGAATCTTAAGCCTTACCGGCCCTGTTCCTGAGACCAGGCGGTACCCAACATGAACCGTATTGCTCATATAAGGCATCAATATTGTTTTTTCAATCACGTGGTTTGCCAGTTCATAACGCCATACCGGCAAGCCGGATTCCAGGCGAAATTCACGCAGACTGGACATGCCGTATAAATCGAGCGCTCCGCCCACCAATTCGATGCCGCCTATTTTCTGGCTGCTGCCATCAGGACAGCGAACCAACTCACTGAGTTGATTGAGCATCACGTAGCGGCCTTGGGGATCAGAAAGCGCGGCGGTTAAAAGGCTGTGGAAACGTCGTGTAGGTACGCCCGATATCGTTCCGGACGCATAACCGCCAAGACCGTTCGTAACTAACCATTCGCGTTTTAGTAACTCTTCCTGTTCGGCAAGATCCCCAGTCCAATTCGTTCGAATAACCATATCACTATTCATGATTAACACTCTCCTTTGCTTGGATAATAGGATGTAGCACAACAGCGGATTCGCCTTGAAGATACCACAGACCTTTCATGGGCCAGGGCGGCATGCCCATACCGCCGTAATGAGGATCGTCGCTGAACCACATGGCATCCCAGACACAATCCTTCGGCGCAGCCAATAGCGGTTCCGGCGCCGGAACCAGATGAAGATCCCGGCTCAGGTTAACCAATAAAAGACGGTCATCACCTGGATTCTCGCCGAAAAAACGTATCACCCAGGCATCCTGGCTTAGCACTGCGCCATCGATACGGCTGCTTTGCTGGCTGGCCTGAAACACCGGATCGTTACGGCGCATGTTTAACAAATCGCGGTGTAAGGCATACTCTTCCTGATGCTGATTGCGGTCGTTTAAGTCCAGTTTTGAAGCGGTAAAGGTTTGCGGGTCGCCCGGATCCGGCAGTCTGGCCTGCATTTCGGGTGTTGCCAAGGCACGAAATTGAGCCAGAAAATCAGCGCGTCCTCGCGCCACCAAATGGGCAATTTCTTCTTTATGGTCGGCAAAATAAAAGAACGGACTAGTGGCGGCAAACTCCTGGCCTTGAAACAACATCGGCGTCTGCGGAGCCAACAGGAACAAGGCTGTCAAAGCCCGGTAGCGGTTAGGGCTGGTCAATGAATGGACGCGTTTGCCACTGCCGGAATTGGCCAATTGATCGTGATTTTGGATGAAGTTGACGAATTTGGCCGGAGGCATATCCAGACCTGGGGTTCCACGTGTTTTGTTTTGCCAGGAGTACCATTGGCCTTGATACAAAAAACCTCGCTTCAATGTGGATATAAATTCCTGGGCGACGCCGCGGTAATCGCTATAGTAAGCATCCGCGCGCCCTGTCATCGCTACCATGGCGGTATGGTGGAAATCGTCGTTCCATAATGCGTCCAGGCCAAAGCCTCCGTGTTCGGAAGGCAAAAACAATTTTGCATCCTGCGGCTCATTCTCGCCAACGATAAATGTCTTGCGCGGCGCCCCGGCGCTACGCACTGCCTTCACGATAGCGGCAATAATATGTTCAGCGGAGCTGTCGAAAATTTGCTGGGTTGCATCGAGACGCAGGCCGTCAAGGTGGAACTCTTTAATCCAATAGGTAGTATTAGCGAGCACATACTCCCGCACTGCATCTGAGTTCTGTCCGTCAAAATTTAGCGGCTCACCCCAATCACACTGATAGCGGGCGGAAATGTAATCGCGGGAGAATTTCGATAGATAATTACCATCCGGGCCCAAATGATTGAATACCACATCCAGAATGACGCCGAGACCCACGGCATGAGCCTGGTTTACGAAATAGCGAAATTCGTCCGGGGTTCCATAAAGCCGTGTCGGCGCGAACCAATTGACGCCGTCATAACCCCAGCCGAAGCGGCCCGGGAAATCGGCCACCGGCATGATCTCCAACATAGTCACGCCCAATGCGGCCAGTTCAGGCAGCTCCTTGGCCGCTGCGAGCCAATTGCCATCATGCGTAAACGTGCCGATATGCATCTCATAAATGACCTGTCCCTGGGCTTTAATTCCCGGCCAGGCGGCGTCCGTCCAGTCGAACGTTAATGCATCGATTACTTGCGAGGGTCCGTGCGGACCCTGGGGTTGAAAACGCGAGGCGGGATCGGGGTACGGTTGCGGGTCATCATCCAGCAGGTAGCGGTACAAGCTTCCTGAGCAAGCCTCTTGCAAAATGACCGAAAAATAACCGTTGCCTTCACTTTGCAGTTCAATTTCGGTCGGCGGATGGGGAGGATCAACCTCTTCAGCCTGAGAATTAATAACCAGTTTCACTGTCTTTCTTTCAGGCGCCCAAACACGAAAATGTACACCTATTTCGGGTACTCGCTCCGCCCCAATTGGAAATCGGCGGCCATTGACCAATTCGGTAGTTATCTGTTCGCTCATAATTATTGTTCCAAGTAAGCCACTAAAAACTCAAATATTGCTGCTTCAAATTGTGTAACTGTTCAGATCCTTGCCTGATG
>SCST01000012.1 GCA_004299465.1 Methylovulum sp.
CCTTGACGTTGTCGGGAAAACGATAATATTTTTGTAGGCGTTCGATCACGCGCACGCCAAAGCCTTCATCGGCCCATAGCACATTGCCTATGCCCAGCAGCAAGATGTTCATAAGCTATGGATGTCGTCTACCGGTTTATCGTCTTTGAACGTGCGCCAACCGGTCACCATCGTCGACAAGATGCTTTGCCGCGACAGTCTATCCTCGCGCACGGCGACATAAACATGGACCAGCACAAAACAAACGATCAGCCACATGACCAGGTGATGCCAGCTGTGCAGGCTTTGGCTGTCGCCGAACAGCGGCAATACCCAGGAGCTGAACAAACTGTGCTGCCAACTGCCCTGCCCAGCACCTTCTCCGTACAAGGCAAAGCCGGTGACAATCATGAACAGCGTGCCCCAGACGAAAGCGAAGTGCATCGCCAGCACGGCCAGCGGATTATGGCCTGTGTATTTGCGCGGTTCCTTGACTAAAAAGGCATACCATAGGATTTCATGGCCTACGCCTTGCCAGAAATCCCGCGACAATAACGGCGGCGCGAAGATTTGCCGGGCATGCTCGTTGCCGGCATACGCCCAGTACAGCCGGAACAGCAAGGCTATCGCCAACAGGTAACCGGCGGCGAAATGCACAAAGCGGATGTAACCCATCAGGAAATGATCGGACGCCTCGCCGCCCACCGATGGCAGCGGCGATGCGATTAAATAGCCGGTAACCGTCAACGCGACGATGACCAATGCGTTCAGGCCGTGCCATAGCCGTACCGGTTTTTCGTAAACATAAACGGCTGGGGTTTGAAGGGCGTTGCTGCTCATGCGGTTACTCCGTTAAGCGTTGAATAATAAATACAAACCCAGGCCACTGGTGATGTAACCCGAAATACGCAAACCAAACCGGTGCTTGTTCAGCATCGCTCCTAAGCCTAAACCGATACCGTGCAGGACGGCTGTCGCAAGCAGGAAGCCTAAGGCATAATCGACTGGCGCGGCGGCTAAAGGCATTTCCAAACCGTGCGCGAAACCGTGCAACACAGCGAAACCGGCTAATAAGCCAATAACCAGCAAGCTTGGTAAGCGAAGCGACACACTGAGCAATAAGCCTACGATCAGCACCGAAGCCAGGACGCCCGTTTCTACGCCTTGAATAGTTAAACCTGATAAAGCCAGCCCTGCCCCACTAGCCATAAAACTTAAAAACGCGGCGATAGTGAGGCCGGCGTTGAGCCGGGTTAAACGGCTGGCCCATAAACCAACGCCGAGCATGACCAATAAATGGTCTAAGCCTAAAAAGGGATGGCTTAAGCCGCTGATAAAGCCGTCAATATCGTGTGCGCCTGTGTGTGCCGAAGACGTCGTGGCGGTTAACGCTAATGCCAGCAATAAAGCGGCAGATGAAAAATGTTTAATCATGGTTAACTCCTAAATCAAATGATTTTGTAATTCGGGATAATGTTTAAAATTGCTGTCAATGCTCATTAACTGGCTGAAATAGTCCAAGACTGTTGCAATAATCAAACGGTCAAAGGGATCTTTGTGGACAGGCGTTAAATCGACTGCACGACAGGCAATGGTTACGGATAAAGGCAACAACAAACGTCCTTTTTTAACGATTTGAGCGACTTCAAAACAGGATACAACCGAAACAGCAACCCGTTCGGCTTGCTCTATCGTGTCTATCTGCTGTGCTGATAAATAGCGGTCTTTATCGTTTAACCACCAAACCCAAATATGAGTGTCTAACACAATCATTTCAGACACTCAAAATCCTCGCTATCGACACACGGTGCAACCAAGTTCGCTAATATTTTCCCTTTACCTGCAATAGAAGCGGGAGGTTGGCGACGTTTGTCAGTAGTAACGGGATGATTTTTAATGAGTTCATGTAGCGCAATAGTAACCACTTCATTAATGTCGTCCGTT
>SCST01000108.1 GCA_004299465.1 Methylovulum sp.
GGATGATATTTTGCACAAAGTGCATGAAGCAGGGCTTACATTGAAAGCCGGTTGCGTTGCCCCAGATACGCTCGTATGCACTGAACAAGGTTATGTTAGCGCAGAGCAGGCGGTCACTGAAAAGCATCAGCAAATTCTCAGTTATGATGTTAAATCACGCTGCTTTGAAATGCGTCCTATCTTAAAGCACTTGACCACCCTAGTGCCTACCGATGAAAACATCGAGATCAGCTCCCATTTAGGTAGACTGACGACATCGATCAAGCATCCGGTGTTAGTTTACCGAGATGAGAAATTACAGTACGTCCGGGCAGATGAAGTCAACACCGCAGATGCTTTAGTCCATTACCAGTTGCCTTGGAAGGCGGATAAAAAATCAGCATTAAAAGCATGGTTTGCCGGTGCTCATCTGGGCGACGGCTCGGCTTATGAAAAACAGGTCAATTATGCGGCTTCGCGTGAAAAATGGCAGCTTAAAGCCAATGCCTATGGTAAACGCCTGGTTTTTAAAATACGCGCCGCAGAGCGCGAAGTCGTCGAGCGTTACGCACTGTTTTTTCAACGGTTTTATGATTGCCAGGCCAATGTCGTATCAGCCGTCACGCCTAATAATACCCCAGTATGGGATTTTACCGTCTCCAGCTTTAAAGCGAGCGCGGCCAGTGACTTGTTCGATAACCAATGCGGAAAAAAAAGCCACACGCTGAAAGTACCCCGGTGGATTAAACAAATGCCAGACCGCCACTTTTTACCTTTCCTGGCCGGTCTCATTGATACCGATGGCACCGTCTCTACAGAACACGGCAGCGCTATTTTAAGTTGCCAAAGCCGTGCCTTCGCGCTTGAAATTCAAAGCCTATTGGCTTTATTTGGCGTCCACGGCGCAATCACGCAAAGAAAAGAACGCTCGCATGAGTATAACGGCAAGCTCATTACCGATACGGGTGGCTTAAGCATAAAAATATCCGATTCAGCATTTTTACGCACCGTTTGTGGCTTTATGGCGGATAGCGGTAAGAAAAATCGCATCAAAAATCATCAATCCCAATCCGGTCAGTACGATCATTATGTGATGACTGCCACTTTACGAAGTGCGCTTGAATCCAGCCAATCCGTACTGAGCCATACCGAAAAACAGGCGCTGGGGCTATATCACGGCAAGCATCAACAAGCGACGGTCAGCCGGGTATACCTGGATAAATGGGCGGAAACGTTCCCCCAATTGCATGCGCATATCGCCCTGTCACGTCAACTTCGCCAGGTAAAAAATATTAAACGCCATCTGGATATTGGCGAGACCTTTTATGATTTTACCGTTGATCAACATAACAACTATTTAGCCGGTAATCATGGTCTGGCGGTCATCCATAACTGCGGCATCGGCTATGAATTTTCGACGCTACGCCCCAAAGACGCCTATGTATCGGGAGCCGGCGCCTACACCTCCGGCCCGCTGTCATTCATGGACATTTACGACAAGATGTGCTTTACGGTGTCTTCCGCAGGCGGCAGGCGCGGCGCACAAATGGGCACGTTCGATGTCGGCCACCCGGATGTCATCGAGTTTATTCGCGCCAAACGCGAAAACGGCCGTTTGCGCCAATTCAACCTGTCGCTGCTGATTACCGCCGAGTTCATGCAGGCGGTAAAAAACGACCAGCTATGGCCGCTATCATTTCCCGTTACCGAAAAAGAAGTGCAGATCGACAAGCTCGACCTGAACAACAGCCAGCAGATTATCTGGCGCGACTTCCCGACCAAGGACGGCTATATCACCAACGAAGACGGCCTTATCGCGTGCCGCATCACCAAAACGATACCGGCGCGCCGTTTGTGGGACATCATCATGAGCTCGACCTACGACTACGCCGAACCGGGCTTCATCCTGATCGACAAAGTCAACGAGATGAACAACAACTGGTTTTGCGAGAAAATCCGCGCGACCAATCCCTGCGGCGAACAGCCCTTGCCGCCCTATGGCAGCTGCCTGCTAGGCTCCATCAACCTGACGCGTTTCGTCAAAAAACCGTTCACCAGCGAGGCCTATTTCGATTGGGATACTTACAGCAAAACTATCAAAATCTTCACGCGCATGCTCGACAACGTCGTCGAGCTCAACGGCCTGCCGCTTGCAAAACAGCGCGACGAAATCATCAGCAAACGCCGCCACGGCATGGGCTATCTGGGCTTAGGCTCGACGATCACGATGCTGGGCATGAAATATGGCGATGCGCCGTCGCTGGGTTTTACCGAACAGGTCACTAAAGTCCTGGCCGTCGAAGGCTGGAAAGCGGCCCTGGAATTGGCAAAAGAAAAAGGCGCAGCGCCAATCATGGAACAACTGTTCACCGTCACCGGCGCTTTGCTGCACCAGCGCCCGGAAATGATTGCGGACGGCTATAAAATCGGCGACCAGGTTCCCGGCAAAGTGTTGCATGCCAAATACAGCCGCTATATGCAGCAAGTGGCGAAAATCGAGCCGGAACTGGTCCAGCAACTCGCCGAAACCGGCGCGCGTTTCACGCATCACAGCTCGATAGCCCCGACCGGCACGATTTCATTGTCGCTCGCGAACAACGCCAGCAATGGCATAGAGCCGAGCTTTGCGCATCATTATTCGCGCAACGTGATCCGCGCTGGCAAGAAATCCAAGGAAAAAATCGATGTTTATTCGTTTGAACTGCTCGCCTACCGGCACATGGTCAACGCCGATGCGATGCCGTACAGCGACGACCCTAAACGCAAGCTGCCGGATTATTTCATCGCCGCCGACGACGTCACGCCGAAGCAGCATGTCGACATCCAGGCCGCCGCGCAACGTTGGATAGATTCGTCGATCTCGAAAACTGCCAATGTGCCGACCGACTACCCTTACGAAGACTTCAAGTCGATCTACCAATACGCCTACGAACAAGGCCTGAAAGGCTGCACGACCTTCCGCTTCAACCCCGAGGTGTTCCAGGGCGTGCTGGTCAAGGAATCCGACCTGGAAAACACCACCTACCAGTTCACGCTCGAAGACGGCTCGGTCGTCGAATTTAAAGGCAATGATGAAGTGGAATACGACGGCGAAATCCACAGTGCGGCGAATTTGTTTGATGCGTTGAAAGAGGGGTATTACGGGAAGTTTTGATGGTATGGGGATTTTGTAGGTACGCATCGCGTACCTTTCCCAAGGCCGATTAACCCGAAACATTTGAAAACGGTACGCGATGTACGTATCTACAGAGCTATGCGAATCATAAGCAACAAGACATTACGCGATTTCTCAAAAAGGCACCCACAAGCGGCAGCGCCATTGCAAGAATGGCGAAAAAAGCTTGAAACCATAACCAGCAAATCCTATTCTGAGCTGAAAACTGTTTTTAATTC
Organism: Methylovulum sp.; assembly: GCA_004299465.1. Taxonomy (GTDB): domain Bacteria; phylum Pseudomonadota; class Gammaproteobacteria; order Methylococcales; family Methylomonadaceae; genus Methylovulum. The sequence goes on from SCST01000108.1 coordinate 3,373, forward strand.
AGTCGATAAGGTAGGCGACTATTATATTTTCAGTATTGCAGGCAACCGCTATCGCTTAATCGCCGCAATCCACTTTAATACGCAGACTGTATACATCCGCGCCGTGTTGACACACAAAGAGTACGATTTATGGAAATCTTGACCGCTAGCATCGCATCCCAAGTCATCAATCACTATGCCTTGCTGTGTGAAACGATCCCACTGTATCCTATTGAAAACGAATACGATTATGAAGTAGCCGTTAATGTATTAAATCGCTTGCTGGATTTAGGCGGAGCCGATGAAAACCACCCTCTCGCCCGTTTGGTGACGGCATTGGGGGTATTTATTGAAAACTACGAGCAGCATCTGCCGAATTAATATCAGGCGAGACGGTAAAAGCCATAAGTTACGGTCTTAAACAGCAATACCACGAGGAAAAAGTGAAAAGCACAGCATCGCAAACAGACGATAAAGCGACAAGCAAACGATTGACTATGAATTCTTTCTGCGCCTGGGACGGCGATACCTTAGTCCTTAATATTCTCGGCAAACCCAGCGCAAAACAGGACGCCATCGGCAAGGCTAAAGGCAAGCAGCTCAAGGTAAGCGTCACTGCCGCACCGGTAGGCGGCAAGGCCACCGATCACATGGTCCGGTTCCTGGCAAAAGAATTCGGCGTGACCGTCAATGACATTGAAGTGGTGTTTGGCAGGTTCAATGTCAATAAACAACTGCGCATCCATTCGCCTAAGAGCCTGCCTGCGGTCATCAGCAAACATTTATCGTAGGGACGCACACTGCGCGAGAAACTCCGTATCTTTTTTAAAATGTTCGGTATATATCAATCACGGGATACGCACTATGATCGTAAGTTTACAATTTAATAGTTTAGGTGTGAGCAATGGTCACTAAAGAACGCTTAAAACAAGAAATCGAACAATTGGATGACGACTGTCTGGAATTGGTTTTCCGCTTGTTGCAACAATTTCCTCATAGCGGACAAGTAGCTCAAAAACCCGACGCGTTGCAGTGTTCACGCGTTATTGATTATGCAGTACCGGAAGTAGATGATGCGCCGGTGTTACTGTGTGAGGATGCGGCATCTTATGGAAAACAGCTAAGAACATCATTGTGGCAAAGGCATTAACATGGCCGATTTTTTGTTATGTGATACCTGCGTCATCATTGATTTTATGAATAATCGCAGTCCGATGCTTAATGGCCTGGTCGATAGCAATGTTATTTTGTTTGTCAATTCAATTATCGAAATGGAATTATTACAAGGAGCGCGCGATAAAAATGAGTTGCGCCGCATTGAGAAAAAACTGGAATCGTTTCGCTTGCTGAATATGCAACAAACTATTTTTGATTTAGCAACGCAATTCATTCGGGAATACCGGTTATCGCACGGTTTAGCTTTACCGGACGCCGTTATCGGCGCAACGGCTATTTATTATCAAATGCCTTTGTACACTTACAACCGTAAAGATTTCATGTTTTTACCTGCCATCGAATTGACAGCATAAGCAAATTTACGCAGGTAGACCTTTTCCATAACGCATTTTCCCGGAACAATTTGAAAACAGAACATGACGTTTTTTCGATTCGTTTCGAGATTTTCAAACCTAGCGAATCCAGGCGCTTGGCTTGCCCACCACTCACTCAAAGAAGGCCCTAATGAAACTCTATGACATGGAATTATCCGGAAATTGCTATAAAGTCAGGCTGTTATGCTCGCTGCTCGCGATACCCTACGAGTCGGTGCCGGTCGACCTCGTTAACGGCGAGCATAAATCGGCGGCTTTCCTGTGTAAAAATCCACGCGGACAGGTGCCGGTGCTGGACGATGACGGTATGCTGGTTTGGGATTCTTCGGCGATTTTGCTGTATCTCGCCCGCCAATACGGCGGTGACTACTGGCTGCCGCTGGATATTAAAACGATGACGGAGATCATGCAATGGCTGAGCGTGTCGCAAAACGAAATCCTGTACGGACTGGCCAGGGCGCGGGCCGCAATGAAATTCAACCGGCCCTGGGATATTGAGCAATGCCGGGCGCACGGCAAGCTGGGGCTGGCGGCGCTGGAACAGCATTTGTCGGATCGACCGTGGCTGGCCGGTGCGCATGAAACCATCGCCGATATCGCCTGTTACCCGTATGTGGCGCTGGCGCCCGAAGCCGGCGTGCCGCTGGCGGATTTTCCGACCATTCGCCAATGGCTGAAACGGATTCAGTCCCTGCCGGGATATATTACGATGCCCGGCATCGTCAATCCTGATGACTGACATCATTACACTTTGATTTACTTTATATATTGATAACCATGACCTACAAGATAGCAAAAAAAATCACCGGCTACAAAGTGCTGACCAGCGAGGACAAAGCCGCCGCGGAACAGGCCGCTAATGAAGCCAAAGCGGCTGACGTGGAAAGCATGCACGAAAATGTCGCGCGCCCTGAAATCCTGTTCGGCTCGACGTACAAGATAAAAACCCCGCAATCGGAACATGCGCTGTATATCACGATTAATGACATGATCTTGAACGAAGGCACCGAGCATGAGGAACGCCGCCCTTACGAGGTGTTTATCAACTCGAAGAACATGGAGCATTTCCAGTGGGTGCTGGCATTAACGCGGGTTATTTCGGCGGTGTTCCGCAAGGGCGGCGACGCCTGTTTCCTGGTCGATGAGTTGAAGGCCGTGTTCGACCCTAAAGGCGGCTATTTCAAGAAAGGCGGCGTGTTTATGCCGTCGCTGGTCGCCGAAATCGGCTGTGCGATTGAATCGCATTTAAAGCAAATCGGCATGCTGAAAGACAAGGAGTTTGACGACCATCAAAAGCAGTTCCTGGCCGCCAAGCGCAAAGAATTTGAAGCGATACACAGCGATACATCGACATTAGACGAGACCGGCAGCTTTCCTGCGCAGGCCTTGTTATGCGTCAAATGCCAGACCAAGGCCGTCGTGCTGATGGACGGCTGCATGACTTGCCTTAACTGCGGCGACAGCAAATGCGGCTAACGGCCTGCCGATAATGCGGCGACGTTCATGGCGTCAGGCTTGGAACTGCCGGCCTGGGCTTGGCGGCATCAGGTTGTTGCGGTAACGCCGGAACAACGGGCCGGGGCTGAACCGGCTTGGGTTTAGTGATGACCGGGGCGGTCAAGCGTTTGTAAGCCGGACTGACGACAGGCGCTGCTGGCGGAAACTTTTCCGGCTTGGGTTTGCCGGTGTAAGTGTCCGACAAGCGCTTATACCCTGCCCCGCTTGGCGGTAATGGCGCAGGCCGGGTTTGGCCGGGCTTAGCCGTCATCGGACCGGCCGGGCGCTGATACGCCGGATTGCCGTAAGATGAGGCCGGCGCTGCAGGCGCGACTTTATCCGGCCTTAGATTACTGTTGATCATCGCCTTGAGCAAACGCTGATAAGCCGCCTTATCCATTTGCTGCCGCGTCCCTGACCCTCCCGGAACAGCCGCTTTTTTAACAACGGGTTTCGGCACGGCGCTGGACACGGTCTTAACGCCTTCCCCGGCGGGCGCCGTATTCAGCAGCGGCGATAAGGTCGGCTTGAGGTATTTCATGATTTGCACCGGCAGCGAACTGGTAAAGTGGTAATTTCCAGCGTCGGCACCTGCGACATAGGCGGTGATGACACCAAAAAAACGTTCGCCGATGAAAAATGTAAACACGGCGGCGCGGCTGATAAATTTCGATTCAATCAAGCGCCCGCCCGCGCCCCAGACTTCCTTGCGATGATCGCCGGTCCCCGTTTTTCCGCCGACTTCCAGCGGCCTGCCGTTAATATCGGTATAAACGCCGTTAAGCCGCGATGCGGTGCCGCCTTCGACGACGCCGCTCAAAGCCCCGCGCGCCACTTTGGCGATTTCGGTTGCAAATACACGCTCGCCTTGCTCAGGCCGTTTGTTCAACACGGTTTCGTATGGTGTACCCTGCGCAAATTGCAGGCTGTCAAAACGGACCATCGGGAGCCTCATACCGTCGTTGCGCAAGATACCCACCAGTTCCGCCAATGCCGCGGGCCGGTCACCCGATGCGCCGATGGCCGTTGCATAAGACGGTGTTAATGCTTCAAACGGGTAACCTACCCGCTGCCAGGCATGATGGATTTTCCAAAAGGCTTCCGCTTCCAGTAACGTCATGATGCGCCGCTGCTGGGCATGTTGTTTATGGCTTTTGATTAGCCAGCGGTAGACTTGCTGGCGCGCCCCGGCGCCCGCGGCAATCACCTCGTCTTGCGTCGCGCCTGGATGTTGCGCCAAATAAGCGACCAGCCATAATTCCAGCGGATGAATCTTGATGATATAACCTTGATCCTGCAAATCGAATTTCTTGACCGAGTATTTATCGTACAAGCCGTAAATATCTTCATTCACGAGCTGGGCTTTAGTCAAATGGGCTTTTAAATACCGGGCGAGCGCCTGCTCATCCTGTTCGGGATAAATCGCCCGATACAGCATTGCAAGGCGCGAAGGCTTCGCATGAACGCGCTGGGTTAACGCAGCCAGCGCTTCTTCCGCCGATTTGTCATGATATTTTGCGTAAAAACGCCGTAAGTAGATATTGCCTTCGCGGTCTGCAAAACGCTGCAGGTATTCCTCACGCCTAGGGTCATCGGGAATTTCCAGCCAGCGCGCAATGCCTTCCGGCTTGTAAAGATGGTGATAAACCAGGTCGCGCATCAGGCGTATGAAAACCAGGTTGACCGAATCGCGCAGCGCATGCCTGACCGATAGGGTTTTATAATCTTCGCCCTTGGTAAAATTGCTGAACGTATGCACGCCGCCACCGGTAAAAAAACTCTCCCAGGGACTGGCCGAGTAAGGCTTGTCGAGGGCCTGGTTAAGCAAGTCTTCTAGGCTGATACCCGGTTTTATGCGCAATTGCTCAAACACCCACGCCGACAGGTAATCGCGCGGATGCAATGCAATCCGGTTCAGTTCTTTAACCGGGATGTTTTTATATTGCCGGTAGACATCGCTGACCAGTTCCAGGTAATGCACCATCGTGCGTAATTTGGAGGTAGAACCCAGGTCCAGGCGTATGCCTTCGTTAATATCCAGCGCCTGGTCGTAATTATCGGTTTGCACGCGCAGGAGATTGCCGGTTTTGCCGCGCTCATAAAGCATCAGGCTGTAAACAATCGGCGCAAGATGCTTGGTGTCCCCGAGCATTCTCGTACCTAGAATGCCGGCTGCACGCACTTTATCGGGCTGGTTTAATTGCCGCAGCTCGTTCGTGACGGCTTGTTGCGTCTTGTAAGCCAGCGTGGTTTTAACCGTTAAATCCAGCCTGTCGAGTTCATAATTCGATTTCACACTAATCATTCTTGCAAGACGCGAACGCAATACCGACTGGGTCTTTTTTTCAGTTGCAAATTTCGATGGCGCCGCATTGGGTTTATCGGGAAGCCTGGTCGTCTCCTGCAATGCGGCGTCCCGTAAGGACTCGGAAATTACGCCCTGCTCCGCCAACACCCGCAAATAACTGTCGGTCAGGTTTTGCAGCGCATTAAAGCCCCGCCCGAGCAAATACGACGGCCTGCGTTGCGACAATAAGATACTGAGCACCTGCCGGTAAGCCTGCGCCTGCGCTTTGCTGATGCGCGCTGCGGCAAGCGCTTTCGGGTTAAGCAATTGATTGACCTCGGCAAAATCGGCGTCAAACCATGCCGACAAGCCATCGCCCAAGCCATGCACCTCGCCGAATTGCGGCGTCGCGGCAAGCGGCATCGAATTTAAGTACGACAACGCGATTTCCTGGCGCATCGCCCTAGTGTCGGGACCCAGTAAATAGGCACGAACCGATGCCGTGCCCATCTGGCGAATTTTGTCGATGATGGAATTGGTATAGCCGTTCGGCGAATGCCGGTATTTTTCGATTTGTGTCGCCAACGTACTGCCGCCCGGTACATTGCTGTCGACACCCAGCTTGTTGGCTATCACAGACAGACCGGCCAAGCCGAAACGATCCCATTCTATTGCCGGATTCACTTGGGAGTTCTGCTCATTAAGCAGCTCCCTGTTCTCTATAAACAGCAAGGTATTCAGGACGACCGGAGGGATGGAGGCAAAGTCGGCATAGCCATGCTCGGGATAGACCGCATTAAAAATAGCCTGGTTGTCTTGATCGAGAATGCGCAAGCCTGCCTGGGTTTTTTCATGATAAATCGTGAACAGCCCGTAATCGTCAATCAATTCGGTCATCATCGGCGAAAAAGCCGCTTGGGCGCTTACGATAAAACCGGCTTTTTCGAGACGCTTGATCGCCTCGGGCAACAAGGTATAGCCTAGGCGCTGGTCATAGGGACCAGATTGAGGATAACGTACTGACGAGCTCGCCCCGGCAACCAGTTTAAAACTTAACTGTTTGCTGATTTGCGAGAGATATTGGGCCTGGTACTTGGACGTTCTGGCCTCTTGCTGGACAATCCTGCCGATAACAACACCGACGACAATCAACACGATAACGGTATACACCGCTAAAACCCGGTAGATTATCTTCTTATATTTCTGCATGACAGCCATTTTTATTAAACGCAAGCACGATTCCAGGTGAAGACAAGCGCATAGGTTGAAACAGCCGTAGGGCGCACCGTACCCTCTGGGGCATAAATGCACGCCTTACGAAATGATTAGACACGCTCATGGATTAAAACCGCCCACCGTCTGTATTGACGCGAACATCAGGCAGGCAGCCAACACGGTTTCCCATTCATTCCCCGCTTGTTGCCCCTTGATTTGCCGGTCTGCCTTAGCGCTCAGCACCAGGATGTTTTGTAAATCGTTATCACTGAGCCTGTTCAGCGTATCGCCGACAAGCTGCTTGCGTTTATCCCAGACTTGGTTGTTTTTGAACGCCAGTTCCCTGCTTTGTCCCGACGCTAACGCCAATTTGATCTTGACCAGGGTTCTCGCTTCCCGCGTCAAGGCCCACAGCACGATCGGGGCCGCTACGCCTTCCGCCTGCAAAGCGGACAATATTTTGAGGACACGATTGGCCTTGGCCGATAACACGCTGTCGATTAATTTAAAAACATCGTAACGGGAACTGTCGGCGACGGCATCGGCGATTTGCTGGGCGCTAAGATGAGCGCTGCCATACAGCACATAAAGTTTTTCGATTTCCTGCGCGGCGGCCAGCAGGTTGCCCTCAACCCTCGCGACCAGCGTCCTCAAACCGTCGCTATCCGCATCGAGGCCACGATGCTGCATCCTTTGCTGTAACCAGTTCATCAGGTCCCGGCCTTCCGGCGGCCAAACCTGGATCACCACGCCGTGCTTATCCAGGGCTTGCAGCCAGCGGCTTTTAAACGCTTCTTTAGCCAGCTTCCCGGTCGTTATCAATAACAAGGTCTCGTCCGGCAGACGTTCGCAATAAGCCGTTAACGTTTTTGCTCCGTCTGCACCGACGCTGCCGGTCGGCAACCTTAAGTCAATGATTTTTTTATCGGCAAAAATAGACAAGGAATCGGCGGATACCGTCAATTGGCTCCATGCAAAACCTGTCGCGTCCGCCGATAACAGCTCGCGTGACCCGTAACCGGCATTGCGCGCGGCTTTCCTGACGGCATCCGCCGCCTCGCCCAGTTGCAGCGGCTCATCGCCGCTGATCAAGTATATCGGAGCCAGGCCCTTGCGCAGGGCGGCGTCAAGCTGCTCGGGCCTGATCTGCATGCTATTTCGGATTCGCCGCGAGTCCGACGCGGGCACGATCGATTATCGCCCGCACCGCCTGCTGGTACATTTCATTGCGGATAACGGTTTCCTCGTTATCTTTAGCGATAATCTCTTGCTGGTTATTGAAATACTCGCGCTTGATTTCCAGGGGCTGACGCGGCATCAGCACCGTATTATCGGCTCCAAGCAATTCGTATTCGAGGCGATAGTAAAGCTCAAGCTCATTGGAACGCCCCCTGGCGCTCAGCGACAATACCCGCTGGCTGAGCTGTTCACCGAATATCCTAATGATTACGCCGGCATCGCCTGGCGTATCGGCCAACTGGCCTGAAGATGATCTCAGCGCTTTCCTGAACTGTTCGCGCAACTGCATAGACGCCCCGTCCAGGTAGGCGCTTTTCAAGCCTTCAGGCAAGTCCACGGCACCCCGCAGATGATAACCACAGGCGCCTAGCCACAACGAGAAAGCGACAATCAGCAGTTTTTTTACACCCGGTAATTGACAGACTTTAAACATCATCAGACCACAATATTGACCAGTTTTTTAGGCACCACAATCACCTTTTTAATCGGCTTGTCGTCAATAAACCGTTTGACCTGTTCATCCGCCAACGCAACGGCTTGTATGTCATCCGCCGACGCGCCGGCTGGAACAGCAATTTTACCGCGCAACTTGCCGTTCACCTGCACTATCAACTCCAATGAGTCCTGCGCCAACGCGCTTGCATCCATCTGCGGCCACGGCACCAAAGCCACCGCTTGCCGATGGCCAAGCTCCCGCCATAGCTGATGGCAGATATGCGGCACAATCGGCGACAGCATCAGCACGATGGCGTCCAAGACTTCCTGGCGCACGGCTTTGCCGTTGTCGGAATCATCGCCGAACTTCGCTAAGGTATTGATCAATTCCATATTCGCGGCGATCGCCGTATTAAATATGGTGCGCACGCCCATGTCATGGCTGACTTTCTGTATCGTCTGGTGCAACTGCCTGCGCACGGCTTGCTGTTCTTGCGTTAAAGACGGTTTATCGAGAGCCAGCCTGGAGCCGCCCGCCTCGATATGCAAATACACCTGCCGCCACAACCGCTTCAGGAACCGGTGCGCGCCTTCAACGCCGCTGTCCGACCATTCCAGCGATTGCTCGGGAGGGGCCGCAAACATGATGAACAGGCGCACCGTGTCCGCGCCGTACTGGTCTATCAAGCCTTGCGGGTCGACGGTATTGCCCTTGGATTTGGACATCTTGCTGCCGTCTTTCAACACCATGCCTTGTGTCAGCAATTTTTTAAACGGTTCATCGGCGACCAGCAAGCCTTCATCGCGCAGCAATTTGGTGTAAAAGCGCGCATAGAGCAAGTGTAGAATGGCGTGTTCAATACCGCCGATGTAATAATCGACCGGCAGCCAGTGGTTGACGCGCGGGTCTAGCATCGCGTCTGCGTCGTTGCTGGCGAAGCGGGCAAAATACCAGGATGATTCCATAAAGGTATCGAAGGTGTCGGTTTCGCGCCGCGCCGCTTTACCGCATTTCGGGCATGTCGTTTTCGAGAAGGTCGGGTGCGCGACCAGCGGTGATTGCGAGCCGTCCAGTACGACATCACGCGGCAAGGTCACCGGTAGTTCCTCGTCAGGCACCGGCACGGTGCCGCAATCGCCGCAATAAATGACGGGAATCGGCGCGCCCCAGTAACGCTGGCGCGACACGCCCCAGTCGCGTAAACGGAAGTTGACCTTGCGCACGCCTTTGCCGTCTTTTTCCAGCGCCTCGGCGATCTTCACGAAAGCTTGTTCTGATGTCAAGCCATCGAACTCGACGGAGTTTTTCAGCACGCCTTTTGCGGTGTAAGCCTGCTCCGAGCAATCATCATCGCCGCCGTCCTTAGCGAAAATGACCTGTTTGATTGCGATGCCGTATTTTTGGGCGAACTCATAATCACGCTGGTCGTGCGCCGGTACCGACATCACCGCGCCGGTGCCGTAACCCATCAAAACAAAATTAGCGATCCAAACCGGCACCGCTGCACCGGTAATCGGATGCAGGGCGTTAATGCCGGAGGCGATGCCGCGCTTTTCCATCGTCTCCATCGCCGCTTCCGAGGTTTCCATCACCTTGCAGGCGTCAATGAATTCGGCAATATCGGGGTTATTTTCAGCGGCTTTTAACGCCAACGGATGTTCGGCGGCAACGGCAAGATAAGTCACGCCCATCAAGGTGTCGGGGCGCGTTGTATAAATTCGCACCGGCTCTGCCGCATCCGGCACAGCAAAATCCATTTCCACGCCTTCGGAACGCCCTATCCAGTTGGCTTGCATCGTTTTCACCTGTTCCGGCCAGCCGTCCAGCGTATCCAGCGCGCTCAATAATTCCTCGGCATAGGCGGTAATTTTTAAAAACCATTGCGAGATTTCCTTGCGCTCGACAGCGGTATCGCAACGCCAGCAGCAGCCGTCGATGACCTGTTCGTTCGCCAGCACGGTCATATCATTCGGACACCAGTTAACCGGCGCGGTTTTTTTGTAGACCAGGCCTTTTTCGAGCAAGCGAATAAAAAACCATTGTTCCCAGCGGTAATAACCGGGATCGCAGGTCGCGATTTCCCTGTCCCAATCATAGCCGAAACCCAGCCGCTTTAACTGGTCGCGCATGTAATCGATGTTGCTGTAAGTCCAGTCGGCGGGATGCACGCCATTCTGCATCGCGGCATTTTCGGCAGGCAACCCGAAGGCGTCCCAACCCATCGGTTGCAGGACGTTCTTGCCCAGCATGCGCTGATAACGGCTGATGACATCGCCTATCGTGTAATTACGCACATGGCCCATGTGTAATTTGCCGCTGGGATAGGGAAACATGGACAGGCAGTAGTATTTTGCCTGCGTAGAAGATTCCGAAGCTTTAAATAGTCCTGCATCATCCCAGGCTTGCTGTGCGTCATGCTCAATCGTGAGCGGCTGATAAATTTCTTGCATCCTTCTCGTCTTTTACCGATCAAAAGCGTTAGAATACCGTACAGTGGCTTAAATCTAAAGCGTCAATTTCAGGAGATGGACTATGAATAAAAATAAACTTATCAACGCTTATAGCGACCTTATGGCGCATATCTACGAAGCGATGGACGATACCTTGCATTCTTTTGCCGACGCACTGGATATCGCCAAAGAAAAAATAAGCAAAGTCAGCGACTTAAGCAACGAAGAACTGGACCGGGTTTCAGGTTTTGTAAAACGCGACGTTGAACAGGCCGCGCAGGGCTTATCCGAAAAAGCCGATAAACACTCGCTTGCCGAATGGTTCAAATTTGATATTGAGCTGATTGAAAACTTCACGCTGGATGCCTTCTTAAGCATTGCCGACAAAACCCGCATCGAGCTGGCCAAGCTGGAACAATTAGCGCAAAAACACACTTACCACAGCGGCGACATCACCGGCCCCGGCACTTTTATCTGTGACGCCTGCGGTAAGGAAATCGCTTTCAAGACACCCAGCGAAATACCGGCGTGCCCGGCATGTCATGCCGATACCTTTATCCGTATTTGATATTGGTCGCCAAAAACCTATAATGCCGCAGTCAATATCATTAAAGTTATCGTGAGATTTAGCAGGAAATATTATGCGTAGAGTGATTTTTAACCAAAAAGGCGGGGTCGGCAAATCAACGATTACCTGTAACCTGGCCGCTATCAGCGCAATCGAAGGCAAGCGCACCTTAGTGATTGACCTCGATATTCAAGGCAACTCTACGCAATACCTGCTCGGCTCTAAAATCGGCGAAAGCGATAAAACCATTGCCCACTTTTTTAAAGACTGCCTGAGCCTGTCGCTGTTCGGCGGTAATAATGCCGCTTCAGGCCTAGAAAACCTCATCCATGAAACGCCCTTCCCTAATCTGTTTGTACTGCCGTCACATCCTGAACTGGAACCCTTGCAGGGCCGCCTGGAATCGCGTTTTAAAATCTTTAAATTAAAAGAAGCATTGGAAAAACTGCAAGGTTTCGACAATATCTACATCGACACACCACCGATTTTAAACTTCTACAGCCAATCCGCATTAATCGCCGCCGAAAAATGTCTGATCCCTTTTGATTGCGATACCTTCGCGAGGGAAGCGTTATACACGCTGATGCAAGCCGTCACCGAAGTCAAGGCCGACCATAACCAGGCGCTTGAAATTGAAGGCATTATTGTCAACCAATACCAAAAACAGGCGAACCTGCCGCGGCAACTGGTTGAAGAACTGATTGCCGAAGGGCTTCCTGTGCTTGCCGCGATGATTTCGCCTTCCGTTAAAGTCCGGGAATCCCACTCCGTCTCGCAGCCGCTGGTGCATTACCTGCCCAGCCACAAACTGAGTGACGAATTCCGCGCGTTGTATGCCGAGATTCATAATAGTTAAAGCATGCAATGAAACGCAGATGAATATGATAAACACGGGCATAGCTTCTGATGTTATCTGTATGCGCCTGCGTTCCATTTTCTAAGTGCTGAGTGGCTTGTACAGCTTATTTTATTATGCGCACCTAAACGCCGCTATCCGCTCAAGACAGCGATCAACGCTGATACTTATTTAGCCAACTCCGCCCGACACCAAAGCCACCCAAATACCGCTTTCTTTGTGACTTATTACCAAAGCCTTTAATCGAATGGCAGAGCGCCTTATAATCCGTGTCGGTTACGGTTTTTTGCCTCTAGGCCGCGCAAAAAAACCGGCGTTGCAACAACTATGATTAGCGGCGGCCCCCTGACAACTCATCAAATAGCAAGAGGTTCTCATGAAACAAGCAAAACGCATCATCCCGTTATCGGCGCTGACACTGGCTATTTCCGTATTCGCCGGCGGTACAGCCCACGCCGAATGGATAAAAAGTTACGGCACCCAAAACAGCGAATTCGGTAGCGTCATGCCTTCATCGCAAGGCGGCTATTACCTATCGATGCTCAGCGCGCCTACAACCAGCGGCTCTAAACCATCGGCATTGCTCTCGTTGCTAAATAACAACGGCAATCCGTCATGGACGAAAAAAGTTACGACAGGCGCTTATGATACTTTTTTTCTAAATGAATTAAGCAACGGACGCATCTTGCTGCAAGGCACAACCCAACAAAGCAGCGACGGCCCCGGTAATGCCGTTTGGGCTATATATAACGTCAACCGCACGACGGGAGCGCTATCTCCGGTATTCAGGAAAACCTATAAAGGCAAGGGCGACGATCAACTCTTCATTACCCAGGATAGCCAAGGCGTTTTATGGGCTACCGGGTCAACCACGTCATTCAGCC
>SCST01000800.1 GCA_004299465.1 Methylovulum sp.
GCACATGATGTGGCGGTTAAGGCCTCCATTTCCACGCCGGTTTGCCCATTGGTTTTTACCGTGGTTTGACAGCGTATGCGGTTGTTGCCGGTTTCTGCGCTGAAGTTTATTTCGACATGGGTGATAGGCAGGGGATGGCATAGCGGAATCAAATCGGCCGTTTTTTTGCTGGCCATAATGCCGGCTATTCTCGCTATGGCCAGCACATCGCCTTTTTTATGCCTGCCATCGATAATGAGTTTGAGCGTTTCCGGCTGCATTGCTATATAGCCTTCGGTAACTGCGATGCGTTGGCTTATCGGCTTTTCGCCGACATCGACCATGTGTGCTTCACCGGCTTGATTAAAATGAGTTAATGGGGGCATTTAACGGTAGAATTATTATGAATAGATTAAAAATTTAAGTGTAACTGCTCAGCTATCAAAGGCAATGGCACGCAGATGAATAGGGTAAACACAGATAAAATCTTATCCATCATAATATCAGCGTCATCTGCGCTCCATTTTTCTAATTGTTGAGTTGTTCACGTTTGTATTATCCCTGTTTTCGTAATGGTGTGAAGGGTATGTCAACTAAAGCGTCAATTAAAGTGCGTTATTTTGCGAGTTTGAAAGAAAGTCTTGGGCGCCCTGAAGACAGTTTGGACTTTGCAGGCTCGATTACCGTCCGTGAGTTATGGTGCCGCGTCAATCCGGGGCAGCCGTTGCCCGCTAATATACTGGCGGCGGTCAATATGGATTATGTGGGCCTGGATAGTCCTGTTAGCGGCGGCGATGAAGTCGCGTTTTTCCCGCCTGTGACGGGAGGCTGATGATGGCGGTGATGCTTATGCCGGGTGGTTTTGATCCCTGGCTGGAAATTCAAAAGTATCAACACTCGGCCGGTATCATGGACGGCAAAGTGGGGGCGACCAGTATTTTTATCGGCACGATGCGTGATTTTAACGACGGCGATCCGGTTAAAGGCATGACATTGGAGCACTATCCCGGCATGACTGAAAAGCAGTTGGAAACAATCGTCGCTGAAGCGCAGCAACAATGGCAGGTGCTTGACTGCCTGGTGATTCATCGTGTCGGCGATATCCTGCCTAATGAACCGATAGTGCTGGTTGCCGTCTGGACAGGCCATCGCGGCGATGCTTTCGATGCCAGTCGTTACATCATGGAAGCCTTGAAATCCAGGGCGCCGTTCTGGAAAAAAGAGCGCTTATTATCAGAGGATGAACGTTGGGTTGCCGAGAATACCAATGGCTATCGATCGGTTTGAGTCAAAACCTGTAACTTAGGCAATGCTTTCGGTCCGTTCAACAAGAAGACTCGGCCGTGAGCCTGTATAGGCATTAGCCGCGTCTTTTAACATTGATGATCGTTAAGATGTAAAAAAGTCACTTTAAGGCTGTGACTATTTCGCATCGGCTTGGGTGCTTGTTGTCCTAAACTATCAACCGTCTTGAAGGGATGCGCGACTAAGATTGGATGCAAATAAAACAGTCTTTTGACATAAACGGATTTGACTAGGTCCAAACACTCAACAATTTTCTCGAAGGATACCACCATGAAAACGAAACAAATTTTAAACTTGGGATTGCTGTTATCCGCGGCAACATTATTTTCTCCAGCAGGCTTTGCTGCCGACGTGATGACTTTTCCCGGCACCATTTGCGATGCCAGCGACCCGAGCCAGGCCGCTAAAATTACAAGGTCAGTCGCCGGTGTACAAAACAGTTCTTCTACCGGTGCTGTAACGGTTAATTGTCCGTTAGTCAGGGATAATCACAGCAATGTCACCGGCACCGATGTCGTTCATGTTGCCGTTTACCGTTCGGCTTCTGCAACCAGCAGCCTGCAATGTACATTATCCAGTCGCACCAGTGACGGCGGTGCGGTTGCGGCACATACGCTGTTTTTCAGCGGGACCGGCAGCAGCACCCTGCATCTTGATGTCAATAGCAGCAGTTTAGGCGGCTATTATGTCGTTAGCTGTAGCTTGCCGCAGTTTTCTGCGGTTAGAAGCATTTATTTGGATGAGCCTCTTTAATAATGTTGACCGGGTATGGACAGTTTTTGGATGAAAAAGCTTAACTACGTATTAATCGCCGTTTGTTCATTGGCGATTGTTATCCTGGGTGTTGCGTTTTATTCAGATGCGCCTATTGATAGCGCTTTGACAGGCAAGGCCGAGGAGGTTGGTAAAATTTCATTTAACAATCCGGAAATGCGCCAGGCCCAAAACGACATCGAACGCCTTAAGGAAACGGTTATCGCCATGGAAGGCAGGCTCAATCGAACAGAAGCCCTATTACGCGAGCTGCGTAGCGAGATGGCTGATTCCGCCCAAAAAACGGCGAACCATTTTGGGCAAGCTGGTCCGCGTCTTAAAAAAGTATTGACAACAGCGCAAATGGAGCAGAGCAATCGGCAACAACGTGAGCAGGCTGTTGCAAGGCTGGCCGATTACTTTCAGGCGGAAGCAATCGATTCGGCATGGTCTCCCAAAATGGCCGGCTTGATCCAGGACCGCTTTTTGAATACCGAGACCTTGGCCGATGTCAGGCTGATCAATAGCGATTGCCGTGCAAGCCTCTGCCGGATTGAGGTGGAGGTCGATAATCCTGATGAGATGCTGCTATTTGAAACAGAGTTGCCTGCATTAATCGGTGAAGAGCTGCCCAGGATGACGACTTTTAGCGAAGAGCAAGGTAACGGTTCGAGTCGGGTGACTGTTTATTTGGCGAGAAAAGGGTATAAATTGCCTTGATTGCACGTTATAAGCGGGTAGGGGCTTAGGGAAGCTTTGTCACGGTTTGCTGTTGAGGCAAACCACAGCAGGCCGGTAGCAGACGAGTCGGCTATAAAAATTTTACCTACTCCCATCTGACTCAAAAAACGTTGAAGTTTTTGCAAGCGGTCATTATGCAGCCTTTCCCACCGTAGGGCGCGCTACGCGCGCCATCAGCGGCTCGGTACCGGCTGTTGACATACACATCAATGGCCCTCACGGAATTACTCTGACTGACGTAGTCATCGACTCGGGGCGGCAATATCATCTCTTGCTGCCGGTTTAAGGCAGGTTGGTAGCGACGCGGTGGCATAAGGGCTTTGTGGCTTTGCTGTGGGTAGGTATATTATAAGGTATCGGGAGGTGGAATACTTTCACAGTCTCTGGAGCTTGGGAACGAGCCAACAGATGGGACAATCAAAGACAGTGGCGTCATGACCGCCAGTTTTTAAAGGACTGGCGGTCATTTGATTTTAAGCAAAGGTCAGATTATTAAACGAGCCCACCAATAAAATTTGGTCAGCATCAAAATCTGATAACAAGCCTGCGCTCAAACTGATTACTGGATTGATGTAGGTCAATAAAGTCGGTGTGTAAGCGGCATTTTCACCATCTTTATCAAAATATAAGCCCCTGTCTGCTTTCGATAAGATAAAAGTCGCCTCATCAGCTTCTAAACCATAACTCATATCGGGCGTTATGGTTTTTTCAATCTGAAAATTTAACGATGACAGATACACCGCCTTTTGCCCCAGTACACGGGTACTCAATGAAAGGTCGCTATCTATTGCAAAAACATCAATGCCGAGTTGCTCCCCGGAAAAGACCAAAGAGTCTTCTACAGCCCAGTTATTACCAATCGGCGGTGCTATAGCGACGAAGAAGTTTTTTATGCGATCAACGTTATTTGCGTTATTTGTGGTATCAACATCAATCAAGAAAAAATCATTGTCATTGTTGCCATACAATTTATCTTGACCAAAACCGCCCCACAAATAAGAAACATCTTCTTTGTCTATAGCAAAGGCATCCGCGTAGGTATTGACCAGTTTACGAATATCGGCAGGCAATTGATTTTTATTAAATGAAGAGTAAGACGAATTATATTTGCCGCCCACTAATACATCGTTGCCATTACCACCGACTAAAAAATCCTTATCCGCACCGCCAATCAACACATCATCACCGCCACCGCCAACCAGCTTGTTATTCCCCGCATTGCCAATCAGATAGTGTTTGTTGTTATCTTTTACTGAAACATTGAAATTCTCGGAATGAGTGATGACATCATCTTTAGCAATAAAAACCTCGACATTTTTGGGTAAAACGTAATTTTTAGCATTAAACCATTCATCTTCGATACGTTGCTGCCCAACAGCAATAACCGTATCAAGCTCTCCTCCACCTGAATACTCAAACACTTTGTCATTGACGGTATTGACAAAATAAACATCATCGCCGTTGCCGCCATACAAATAATCCGTGCCATTCGCACGCCATGAAAGCGCTTCTGTAACAAAAGCCCCCACCTTATCGATGGTATAGCCTTTGGCTATATCGGCTATAAAACCACCCGCACCGGAAATCAATGCGCTCGCGGTAACTTTATCAATGAGCTTGCCGTTGACAGCAATTTGCCCCGCTGTTGCCCATACCTTGTCAATAGCCGTGGTTATTGCGCCGCCGCTAACCGGATTATTCAAATAATTTTTAAAGTCACTGACATTCAACAGGCTTTCAAAATCACTGACGATAGAACCTAAAGCCAACGATATATTTTCTTTTAAATTGGGTACAATCCCGTTAGGCATGTCCAAGATGTCATTACCCTCGCCCCCATAAACCACATCATCACTAAAACCACCGGCTAAATTATCATTGCCGGTACCGCCGTAAATAACATCAGAAAATTCGCCGCCATAAACCGTATCATTGCCCGCAAATGAATAAATCGTCTCTTTTCCTGCGGTTGCCGATGACCAAAGATTTTTCGCGCTGTCCAATATTTCAAGAGCGCCCGTTAAAACACCGGTAGGCGAGAGCGTTGTCACATTAATTAACATTTTTAGCCCTAAGACCGCAGCTTGCGCGGCAGTGGCAAAGGTTATCTGATCATTGCCTTCGCCAAAGGTTGAGGTTGCGGTATCAACCGGCAAAGAAATCACTTCACCCAACAACGAAGATTCAGCCTTAATCGTTATCGCGCCGCTGTCGAGTAATTGCGCCAGTTTGTAAGACAAGCCCATATAGTGATAACTGAAAAATAATTGGTTATCCCAAATATCAGTCAGTGAAATTTTATCGGCATCTTCAATGCTGACGACATAACCGGTATTAAATCCCGCATCGGGAACTAAGTCACCGGCAAATTCCAGTTGGGTTAAACGCGCATCGGATGAGACATTAGGCAACCTGGAATAAGGCGCACCTTCAAAGGTTACGCCATGAAATTGTGTGCCTGGATGATTTTTCATAAAGGCTTCCACCATTGCCCCGCCTAAACTATGCCCGGTGACATACACATCCTTTATTTCGGCATGATTAGTCAAATAGGTATTGATGTCATAAATCAATGGCTTAAATTGCTTGTAATGATCTCTGATACCACCAAAACGGACATCATCAGTAAAATCAAGCAGTTCTTCTGAGCCAGTAAAACTGAGGAATAAAGCGTCTGTTGTGCGTCCGACAACAGCACTGGAATTAAGGCACTGATAAAGCCCCAATTCAGCATTATTGTCAGTTAAACCTTCGTCAGAAAATGAATAACTGACAGTGGTTTTTATGCCAAAGGCATTTGTGTAATTAAAATTGCCTGTCGTTAGATTTAAGTCTTTTGAAGAGAGGAAGGTAAAGCCATCCGCTTTTAATTGGGCATAAGACAGATATTCACCGGAAGTTGTCGAAGTGTTGTCTTTTTGGTAATAAGCGGCGTTCGCCCATTCAGCTAAGGTGGTGTACTCGCCATTTTCTCTGAAAATATCGACGGCGGTGATTTGAGGAACATCACTAGCGGTGACCGCGGTTGTCAGCTCACTATAAACGGTTTCGATATTGCCTAGCTGGTCAACGTAGTTTGCCGTGACTCTAATTTGTTTGCCCACATCATCAGCGGTGACGGTATAAGCGTCGCCTTTGGTGGCAACTGTTCCACCTATTGCTTGCCATGTGTAGCTGATTGTGCCTAAACCATCACTATCAGCTAAGGTATGAGTAGCGGTGAGCAGTTGATTTTTTTCAGGGGTGGTGTCGCTAATGGTGACGTTACCAGTGGGGGAATTGTTGACAACCGTTGAGCCATTAAAGGTTTCATCTAAGCTGCCATCGGGGTTGTAGCGGATTAAAAGAAAATCACTATTGCTACCAGCAACTAGAATTTTTCCATCGCTTTGTAAAGTCATCGCAGTAGCTATGGGGTTTCCACTCCATCCTAGTGATGTAATCACTTTACCATCACTATCAAAAGTGACATCTAAATTTCCATCAGAATTATAGCGAGCTAAAACAATAGACCCATTTTGAGCATATCCTGCTACCAAAATTTTTCCATCAATTTGTATTGCAACTGATTGACCATAAATGTAGGCATCCGAGTCAAAATCAGTTGTGATTTTTCCGTCATTACTAAAACTAGTATCCAAACTACCATCAAAGTTATAACGCGCTAAAGCAAAATCGCCATTGCTTGTAGTGCCGAAAACTAAAATTTTCCCATCAGATTGCAAAGCAATGGAATAGGCTTGATTTGAATAACCGTCTATATCAGTAGTAAGTTTGCCATCACCATCAAAACTGCTATCTAAACTGCCATCACTGTTATAGCGTACCAAGGCAAAACTATATCCACTACCCGTATTGCTATAACCAGCTACTATTAATTTACCATCGGGTTGGATGGTAATCGAGCGAGCCTCGTCATAATGATTAGAAGAGTCAATAATAGTAGTAATGACCCTACCATCGCCATCAAAGCTAGTATCTAAACTACCGTCGGTGTTATAACGCACTAAAGCAACGTCAACATAAGCAGTATAGGTAGTATTCGTTAGACTAGAGCCTGCCACCACCAATTTGCCATCTAGTTGGGCAATAACGGAAAAAGCCATATCATGCCAAGCACTGAGAGACGTACTGACTTTACCATCACCATCAAAATCGTTGTCCAAACTACCATTAGCGTTGTATCGTACTAAAGTAAAGTCATATCTACCTGCATTAATGCTATAACCTGCTACTACTAATTTGCCATCGGGCTGTACGATAAGTGAGGTAGCAACATCAAAAGAACCAATAACAGTAGTGACTTTGCCATCGCCATCAAAACTGGTATCTAAAGAGCCGTTAGAATTGTAACGAGCTAAGGCAAAAACATTATTGCTATAACCAGCGACTAAAATTTTCCCATCTTTTTGAATGGCAATACTATTACCATAATCATCACCACCAAAGTCAGTCGTAATAATGCCATTTTTAATTGTTGCCATGTTTTATCCTCTGTGTTGTCTGAATCAGAATGTCCAGAATTGAAAAAATTGCAGATACTACACTGAGTGGCTTTTACAAGCCCTCAATTAACAATTCCTTCTTAATTAAATCACTCGCCAATTCAGAAAACGACTGATTTCGTTGCTGGGCAAGCTCCAATAACCGCTGTTGCAGCGTATCTTCCAAATAAACTGGCAATTTTAACGCTAAATTAGGACGATAACTCGGCGGATTCGCCGATAGGCAATCCGCCACTTCGGGTGTACACCGATGGCGTTTTGCTATCGGTGTACACCTTACAAAACTACCTTTACAGCCCTTCAATCGCCAATTCTTTTTTAATTAAATCATTGACTATCTCAGAAAAGGATAAATTTCGCTGCTGTGCAATAGCTAATAACCGCTGTTGTAAAGTATCGTCTAAATAAACAGGCAGTTTTAACGCTAAATTAGGACGATAAAATTTCCCGCGCTGCCCTTTGCTAAAATCAATCTCAGCAGGTAAA
>SCST01000109.1 GCA_004299465.1 Methylovulum sp.
GCTTGAAGCCATTGCCGATGAAACGCGGCTAGAGCTGTCGGCTTTGGGTCTGACGCCTAAGGAAATCGAAGCCAATTTGCGCACCTGGGGCAGTCGCCTGAACTGCTGGGATTATCGTTCGGTGCTCAGTGCGGATTTGCAGGAACGGTTGGGCGGCCGCGTCCATGCGCTTGCATTGGCTACCCTGGGTCCCGAGCGTTCTTACGAATACGCAGTCCAGGGCGCGGACGTGATCGATACGGGAATCCCCCATCGCAGCTTGCTGGACCTGCTCGCCAATCCCGCCAGGCTGTGCCGGCTGATGCTGGAAGGCAACCCGCACAGCGCCCTGGTCATCGTCGACGGCGCCGCCGGAGCGCGGCATCGCGCGATGAATCGTGGCGATGTGATGCTTTGGTTCGCGGCAGCGGAACGCCAGGGCAGGGAGTCCGTGTACCTGAGCGTCGGCGTCGGACAACAAAGCGTCGAAGCCTGGCGACTGGACATGCGCCGTCGCCGCCGCAGGGCCGAACGGCTTTGGTCTGCTTTAACCGGCCATGATTCTGGACTTGCCCGATCTGTCTACAAACACCTTGTCGACGAGATACGCCAGGATCACGAAATCCAGTCGGCCCTGACTGAAACCGATAAACTGGCTCGTTTTGGCCGGGGCGGCGACCGCGACTGGGAGCTCACCGAAGCCTTGGGGCGCATCGGCAACGGGATGACGCTGGAAGGCCTGGGTTTTATTGACTTCCTGGCCTTGGGCGGTCTTTATCTGTTCATTGGCGCGACAGACGAAGACATCCGCGCCGCGATGGAGGACTTTGCCTCGGCTATCGCGTTATTGGGAGGAAGCCATGTTCGCTACGATGAAGGGCTTGTTTCTTTACTGTTGCCGACAAATCCACGGGGCAAAGTAACCGAATTCCGCGAGGAAAAAGGTGTCGAAAGTTCCAATAAGGCGATGGAAGAACGTCCGACCGTTGCGCTGGAAACGCGCCGCCAGTTGGCGGCCCGCATCGCCGAGGCCCGCGCGCTGAACCGGCGGCAAACCGCTTTCGCCGCGGTGCAGGCCGATACCAGCGACTTCATAAAGAATTACCGCAAAGCCATTGACATGCTCGGGACAGGCGAGCAGCCCGTGACCGAGGAAAATTTCGGCGCTTTTCTCAAATATACATACAATGCACTGACGACGCTGGCCAAGGAGTTCCAGAACGACGAGCATCCCGAGGCCACACAAGGCATGCTTGCACGCCTGGAGCAATTGTTCACGGGCCGGCAAATCGACGAACCAGTCTACCACCGCATTGCCGGCGGCTACGAAGACATCGGCGACTTCGGCCGCTTGGCCCAACAACTCCGTGAACGCGGCCAACAAGGGAAAATCGACGCCGCCGCGAAGGAGCAGTGGCTGCGTTGCATTGCTCAAGGTGCTGAATTGTTCTATATCGTTCTGGCTATCGAAACGACGATAGCCTATACCCACCAGGAACCAACGTTGATCGATGCTTTGTCGCTATGGCGTGCGCTGTCCGGATTCTTCGCCAAAACGCTCAACGACCATAGTTACGAATACCACCCCTGGATCTATAGCCGCGGCACCGGTTATGCCGATTACCAGGGCGAGGCGCTCTACAGACTCGCGGTGGAACATCATCGTTGGCTGTATCGCTACCTGCGCTTCGTACTGACCCGCTATACCGAACTTCGGGAATTGTCCGGGCAGGAACAGGGCCTGCTGTTGGGCAATTATCTGCACGGCATAGAAATAGAAGCTATTGGCGCTGGCGCCTATGGGCCTGCGGAAAAAATCTGGCGAGCATACAACCAATTGCGTGAATTAGCGTTCATCCGCAACGACGGCTTCGCTATCCCGGAAGTTTTCGCCGAATTCGATCCCGAACTCATCCACGACAGCTCAAGGGTCAACCATGTCATCGCCGCCCCCGTCGGCCGCACACATTTTTCGCGCATGCTTTGCGAAGGGCCTTGCCTGGCACGGCAATTGGAAGCAGAAGGCCGGCGCGGCGGCAATATCATCATCACACGCAAGATCGACATCGTTGAAAAGCCGGAATTTCCGCGTCCTGTCGCGCTGATCACCAGCGGCCATTTTTACGTCGATGCGGCGACCTACGAAGCCGCGTTGGTGCGGCATAAGGGATACTCCCGTCAGGAAGCCGCCCGCCTCGCGACCGGCTTGCATCCCAAAGGCATACGGGTGGCGGCGCGTTTTACCCGTCCGCTTCTCGCGGCGATGGTCTATCCTTTTCATGGCGACCCGGTGTACGACGAGGGCAGACTCGAAACCTGCGGCCTGCCGTATACGGTGCAGTCGTTGTTTCATACCTGGACGACCTACGACAAGGCCAAGTACCGGGACATTTTCCGTGGCAGCGGCGTGGACATACCCGATGAAATCGACTGGTTGGCCGATGATACCGCGCGCAATCCTGACAAATCGCTGGTCAAGGATTGGATCAAGAACGGACTGGCGGAAAACGCTTATCCGGGCCTGTTCACTTTCGCCCAACGCCATCCGCTGGTCATGATCAAGGACGCGGCCGAATCCGGCGGTCGCAATGCCCAGGCTTTCCTGCTGGGCCGGCAGGACGGCAGCCTGGATTCGGAGCAAATGGAACTGGCCGTCGAATTTATCTACCAGATCTCGCTGAAGCATCCTGTCTGCATACAGGAGGTGGTGCTGAGCTCGCCGGAACACTGGGCCACCGAGGCATTCATGCGCGCCTTTGTGCATCGGCAAATCGTCGAATGGGGCAGCGCCGTATATCGCCGGCGCAGGCCGCATACGACTATCTTCGGTTCGCACCGGATTATCCTGTCCACGGACAACCCGCATGAGCAGGATCGCGAAAAAAAATGGCATATCTCCCACTGGATCACGCTCAACAGCAAACAGTTGATTACCAATGTTGGCCGTGGCGGAACGCTCGAACAGTTATTGCCCGAATTCATACGCCCCGAGCATCGGCAGACTATTCTCGATAAGCTGGCCGAAGCCGGTAGACGGGTAATGGAGGCCTTGGCTTCTTATGAAACACGCGGCGCAGCGGAGTATGCCCGCACTACCGGGCGGACGGTGGGCGCCGACCTGATGGGTGTTTCCTACGGCATGCCCCGCTATTTGATGCTGGATTTCCTGATCGTCCCGGTGTTCGAGCAGGAAGGCGTGCTGGTTGAAATCGAAGCGCTTTTCGATCAAAACGGCGAGAGGCTGGATTCGCGCTTTATACTGCAACAAGGCGACCGCCGTTTTCCGGGAACCCTTGTTGATTGGCGCATCGTGCTTATTGAGCCGAATATCGGCGTAGGTCTGTGGGATCGCGTGGCGTTGCGCGAGGAGCAGCACGAGCTGGAGCGCGCCCAAATGGAAGGCGTCAAGCCCGACTGGGATCGTATCGGCGAAAACGCCCGGATCGTACTGAGGGATTTGAACCGCGCCGGCGAGGATTACCTTGACGCGCTGAATACTGACAATGTCTTGCTTTCCTGACCCCAAGCAGGTGCGGAGAGCTTTAAGCCGGACATGGGAGGTACTTGGCATGAACGCCGATTCGTCCCTCAGTGCCGATGAAGCCGGTGTTTTCATCAAGTACTTGTTGCTGGCGGGATTGGACAGCGCTGAAATTCGCTATTGGCGTATACACAGGCATACCGACGCCGGCATAGTTTCCCGCCTGCAAGCGCTGTTAAGCGATATTGCGATGACCGCCGCTACGCGACTTGAGGCTGTGCCGGGCATTGACTGGGAATCTCTTGGCCGTTCATTGGCGACTTCCGCATATTATCGCCGCCGTATTATCGATCTCGCGCTGGAAGCCGTACTCAGCGAACCCTTGGCACCGGAACTTTGCGTTAAATCAGCTTCCACTTCCTCAGATGAGATCTCGGCAGCTTTGCCGGGGACATGGCATCATGCCGTGATATTTGCTTCCTCCATTTGCTTCAGCCATGAATTGTATCCGTTGATTGTCGATGCCTGCGTGCATGATTCCGAACGCTTTGGCAATCCGCGAATTAATGTCCTGGCCGCGCACAGCGACTGGCTTAGCGAACAGGGGCAACTAACACGCATCCTGTACCTGGATTTCAGTTCGGGACGGTTTATCGAGACCGATTTGGATGTCCCGATAAAACCGGACAGCGTCCAGTTTCTTTGTTTGGGCCGCGAAGAGCGGGAAATGCATGCGGCGATGTCGCAATCTTTTGCATGCGTCCAGGTGAACCCGGTGCCGGTATCCCAGCTCGCCGACAACAAAGCCGCCACGCTGGCCGCTTGGTCGGCCTTGGGATTGGACGTGCCGGCCGGTCAAGAAATCGCCCCCGGAGATTGGGCGGCGGCATATTGCTTCCTGGACAGATATACGGAAATCGTCGCTAAACCCAACCAAGCCACCGAAGGCGAGCTTGTGGCTTTCTTCCGGCGGGGCCAGGCGCATGCCTGGCGGGAATTGGCGCGCCATCTTGAATGCTGCTGGGCGCAGGGTAGCGCTATCGTCCAGCAACGCCGCGACGGCGTCTGCTTTCGGAACCCGGTTTCCGGCGTCAAGCAAAGCCTGGCGTTACGCCTGAATCTCGCCTTCGATGGGGAACGGCATCGCGTGGAATCCGGTTATGCGCAATTAGGCCGGGATGAACGGCATCCAGCCGCATGCGGACGTGGCGGACAACTTGTTGCTATCGATGAAGTTCTGTCCGGCTTAACTTCCGGGGATAAACCGATCCGCCTTGATGCCGCGGACTGGAACAGGATATGCGAACAGGCCGAGCGTGCCGCCGGCCTGTTTGATGGCTTGCTGCTGATGGGCCTGGACGTTTTGCTCGACCGGAACCCGCACGGCAACATCAGCCCGGTAATCCTGGAGGCCAACCCTAGGCCTGCGGGCTTAAGCCATTCCCGGCTGCTGGTCGACGATCCTTTTATGCCGGCCCAGATTGGCGTCAGTCTCAAATTATGGGGCTGTCTGTCGAATTCGCCCAACAATTCTCACCATACATTGCCATCATGATTCATCGCAACATTAGAAAAGCGGTCATCCCGGTCGCCGGTTACGGTACGCGCTTCCTGCCGGCTTCGAAGGCGCAACCCAAGGAAATGTTCTTGGTAGTCGATAAGCCCACGATCCAATATGTGGTCGAGGAAGCGGTTGCGGCCGGCATCCAGGACATCCTGATGATCATCAGCAAGGGCAAGCGTGCGATAGAAGAACATTTCGATCCCAACCGCGAACTCGAAGCCGAACTCGAACACGCGGGCCGCACGCTGGAACTCGAAGAAATCCGCCGTATTTCGAGCATGGCCAATATCCATTATGTCTGGCAACGGGAGTTGAATGGCCTGGGTGATGCCGTGTCGTATGCGAAACATCATGTCGGCGATGAAGCTTTCGCTTTGCTGCTCGGCGATACGATTGTCGAATCCAACACGCCGGTCACCCGACAACTCATCGACATCCACCAACGCTACGGTGAAAGTGTCGTCGCTTTCGAGCAGGTCGCCCTCGACAAAGTCTCGCGTTACGGCATCATGAAAGGCCGCCTTATCGAAGATGGACTCTACCACATCGAAGACTTGGTCGAAAAACCTGCGCCCGAGTCGGCGCCGTCGAATCTTGCGATAGCCGGACGCTACCTGCTGACGCCCGATATTTTTCCCTCCTTGGAAAACATTCCTCAAGGCAAGAATAATGAAATCCAGCTCACCGATGCGCTACGGATGCTGTTACAGCAAAAACCGATATACGGGCTGCACTTCGAAGGCGATCGCTACGACATCGGCAATAAGCTCGATTTTCTTAAGACCAACGTAATTTTCGGCCTGAGGCATGCAGAGCTTGGGGCGGAATTCCGCCAATTTTTAAGACTGCTTTCCGATACTGGCCCGGATGAGTAGTACGCAGCTCTGGAAATATACTTCACGCGGTCATATTTACGGTTTTTACAAGTTTTCGTAGGGTACGCATCGCGTACCTTTTACATTGATTTTTATCATCATTCTATAAAGGTACACGATGCGTACCCTACATAAAAAAACCGAAAACTTGACCGTTCATCGTATACATCCGATAACCTTAGAAATAAGCGATTGTCCACGAAAAGCACAAAATCACGAAAATACTCAATAGGATATGAAATGGTTGAGCGTCGTCTAAACGTTGCGTGACTTATTTCGTGTCTCTTGTGCCCTAGAGGATATTCGTGCCGTTCGTGGACTATTTTTGTTATAGGATAATTGTCCGAATGATTTCAAAAGCTGTGTACCAGGGGAAGGATTTATGCATGAAAGCACTGTAAGACTCGGATTGATGCCCCCTTTGACCGGATTGGTGGGCATGTATGGCGCGGAAATCTCCCGTGCGGGGCAAATCGCCTGCGATGAGGTCAACGAAAGCGGCGGTGTTTTAGGCAAGCGGCTGGAATTGGTGATCGAAGATGACGGCAGCCTGCCGGAAAGCGCGGTTGCGGCCGCCGCCAAACTGGTGGATCAGCATCGTTGTGTCGCCATCATCGGCAACCTGCTCTCCAATTCGCGCATCGCCGTCGCCTACGAGGTGGCCGAGCCGCGCAGGATGCCTTATCTGAACTTCTCTTTTTACGAAGGCAGCATACTCAGCCATTATTTTTTCCATTTCGCCGCGCTGCCGAACCAGCAAATCGACCGGATGATTCCGTATATGCGCAGGCAATACGGCCCTAGAATGTTCTTCGCCGGCAACAATTACGAATGGCCGCGCGGCTCCATCGATGCCGCCAAACGCGCTCTGGAACAGTCGGGCGGAGAGGTCGTCGGCGAGGCGTATTATCCTATCGGCGTGCGTAACGGCGACATCGAGGGCTTGCTGGATCGAGTGGCGAAATCGAGCGCCGATGTGTTCGTTCCTTATTTTGCAGGAGCCGATCAAATACAACTGCTCACCCGCTTTACCGAAAGGGGCTTGAAAAGCCGGATGGCGGTGGTGATGGGGCACTATGATGAAGTCATGGCCAGCCGATTGC
>SCST01000829.1 GCA_004299465.1 Methylovulum sp.
GGTGTCGGCTTCGGTCAGGTTTAAACCGACGCCGCCGGCTTTCAGGCTGATCAGGAAGACATTAACGGCGCCGCTTTTAAACAAGTCTATCGCTTCGTCGCGCTTTTTGGTTTGGCCGGTAAGCTTGGCGTAGCTTATTTTGGCCGTGTTCAATTCGTTTTCAATCAGCGCGATCATGCGCGTGAACTGCGAGAAGACGAGGATGCGGCGGCCTTCTTCCAGCTGTTCCGGCAGGATGTCCATCAGTAGGTCGAGCTTGGCGGATTCTTTTACCTTTTGCGCTTCCTTCAGCGACAAGGTGCGCGGGTCGCAGCAGGTCTGGCGCAGTTTCAGCAAGGCGTCGAGTATCGTAATGTGGCTGCGTGACAGGCCTTTTTGCGCGATCGCATCGCGGACTTTCTGTTCCATCGTCAGGCGTATGCTTTCGTATAAAGCCGCCTGTTTCGGATATAGCGGCACGGAACGTATCATCTCGGTCTTGGGCGGCAGCTCGGTGGCGACATCCTGTTTGGTGCGGCGCAGCATAAAAGGCGCGACGCGGCGCGACAGGCGCAGCCTTTGTTCGTGGTCGCCGTGCATTTCAATCGGTGTGCGGTACAACCGTTTAAACGTCGCGTTGTCGCCGAGAAAGCCCGGCATCAGGAAATCGAATTGCGCCCAAAGCTCGCCCAGGTGGTTTTCCATCGGCGTGCCGGTCAGACAGAGGCGGTGCCGGGATTTTATCCGGCGCACGAGTTGTGCGGCTTTGGACAGCGGATTCTTAATGGTCTGGGCTTCATCGAGAACCAGGTAATAATAATCATGTTCCAGCAAGATTTCCTCATCCCTGGGCAGCAACGGGTAGGTGGTCAGTATCAGGTCGTAGTCGTTGATTTTATCGAAGAGTTGCTTGCGCTCGGTACCCTGCAAGGTCAACACGTTTAATTCAGGTGTAAAACGCTCCGTTTCCCGCCGCCAGTTACTCATCAAACTGGTCGGCGCGATAATAAGGCAGGGTGAGTTCATGCGGCCGCTTTGTTTTTCCAGCAAAAGATGGCAGAGTGTCTGTATGGTTTTGCCTAGCCCCATGTCGTCGGCAAGGATTCCGGCGAACTGGTATTCACGCAGGAATTGCAGCCAGTTAAGCCCGTGCTGCTGGTAGTGGCGCAGTTCCGCGTGAAAGTTGGCCGGCAAGGCGACATCCTGTATGCCTGAAAAGTTTTTTAA
>SCST01000110.1 GCA_004299465.1 Methylovulum sp.
CAAGGCTATAACCGTATTCCGGTCAGCCGCGAAATCCTCGCGGACCTCGATACGCCGTTAAGCGCCTACCTTAAATTGGCGAACGGCGCCTATTCCTATTTGTTCGAATCCGTACACGGCGGCGAGCAATGGGGTCGTTACTCGATTATCGGCCTGCCGTGCAAAACCGTCGTTAAAATTACCGGCAAGTGTATACGCCTGGAACATAACGGTGAATTATCGGAAACGCTGAACCAAGATAATCCTTTAGCCTGGATTGAACAGTTCAAGGCGCGTTACAAAGTGCCCGATGTCGACGGCCTGCCGCGTTTCAGCGGCGGCCTGGTGGGCTATTTCGGCTATGAAACGATTGCTTATATCGAGCCGCGCGTTTGCAAGGCTGCCAAGCCGGACCCGCTGGATTGCCCGGATATTCTGTTGATGGTATCGGAAGACATGCTGGTGTTTGATAATCTGTCCGGCAAGATGCTGCTGCTGACGCATGCCGATCCCGCCGAAGCGGATGCTTATGACAACGCGGTTGCAAGACTGCACGATTTAGCCGTGCAATTGCGCGAATGCCAAATCAAGCCCGAAAAGCACGGCAATCCCAAAAAAGTCGATGAAGCCGACTTTGTCTCCGGCTTTACCCAGCAGGGTTATGAAGACGCAGTGCGCAAAGCCAAAGACTACATCACCGACGGCGACATCATGCAGGTCGTACTGTCGCAACGCATGTCCATCCCTTATAGCGCTTCGCCGCTGGATTTATACCGCGCCTTGCGCTGCCTGAATCCGTCGCCGTATATGTTTTATTTGAACCTGGCCGATTTCCATATCGTCGGCTCGTCGCCGGAAATACTGGTCAGGCTGGAAGACAACATCGTCACGGTACGCCCCATCGCCGGCACGCGGAAGCGCGGGGCCACGCCTGAGCTGGATCTGGCGCTGGAGCAGGAGTTATTGGCCGACCCTAAAGAACTGGCCGAACATTTAATGCTGATAGACCTGGGCCGCAACGACGCTGGGCGGGTTGCCGAAATAGGCAGTGTGCAATTGACCGATAAAATGATCGTCGAGCGCTATTCGCATGTCATGCACATCGTCTCGAATGTCACCGGCACGCTGCAGGACGGCAAGAATGCCTTCGATGTGCTGGCCGCGACCTTCCCGGCCGGTACGGTCAGCGGTGCGCCGAAAATACGCGCGATGGAAATTATCGACGAACTTGAACCGGTCAAGCGCGGCATTTATTCCGGCGCGGTCGGCTATGTGTCATGGTCGGGCAATCTCGATACCGCGATTGCGATCAGGACCGCCGTGATCAAGGACGGCATGCTGTATATACAAGCCGGCGCCGGCATCGTTTACGATTCCGTGCCGACCAGCGAATGGGATGAAACGATGAACAAAGGACGCGCCATTTTCCGCGCCGTCACCATAGCGGAAGCAGGATTGGAAGGAGAAGAGGCATGAGCGTAAAAGTCATCATGGTCGATAATTACGACTCGTTCACGTACAACCTGGTGCAATATTTAGGCGAATTAGGTGCGGATGTCACCGTCGTGCGCAATGACCAGGTAACGGTAGCCGATATAGAGCGCCTTGCGCCCGATAAAATCGTCATTTCACCCGGCCCCTGCACGCCTAAGGAAGCCGGTGTGTCCGTCGAGACGATCTTGACATTCGCAGGTCGCATTCCGATACTGGGCGTGTGCCTCGGCCATCAAAGCATAGGCTATGCGTTCGGCGGCCATATCATTCATGCCAAAAGCATCATGCACGGCAAGACTTCGCTGGTTTATCACGATGATGTTGGCGTCTTCAAAGGCCTGAATAACCCCTTTACCGCAACCCGTTACCATTCCCTCGTCATCGAACAGGAAAGCCTTCCCGATTGCCTCGAAATCACCGCATGGACGCAGGATGACGCGGGCCGGCTCGATGAAATCATGGGCGTCAGGCATAAAACGCTGGATATAGAAGGCGTGCAGTTCCATCCCGAATCGATATTGACCGAGCATGGGCATGATATGCTGCGGAATTTTTTGGAGAGGTAACTGCAAGATTCACCGTAGGGTACGCACCGCGTACCTTAAATCCGGTACTGGTAATACAGGAAGTCCCGAAGAAGATGGCACACTCGCTGCAAGCCGTAAGGTTTGAATTTTGAGAGACTTTTCGGAAGGATAAGCGGGCATGAAATAAGGAATCACAAGCCCGGCAAAGTTTTTAAGCTCCGATTTTTACCCTTCGTGAGGAAACACCATGAATAAGTACGGCTTACTTCAACGGATACCGTTTTTTCGGATCGGCTTATTCGTCCTGTCCTGGCTCCTGCTGTCAACGGCTAGCGCCGCCGTTCCGCAGGCGCCGGTTTTGCGCTCCCCGCTGGGGCAAATAACGATCATTACGCCAAGCTTCAAATGGACTAAGGTTGCGAGCGCGACCATCTACCAATTGTCGATCACGGACAGTAGCGGACATATCGCTTTGTTTCAATATAAGGACGCGCTAAAGTGCGTCGTTGCTAGCAAATTATGCACCGCAAGCCCGAAAATTGCGCTGCCGCCGGGCAATGCGCGCTGGCGGGTCAGGGCAAGAAACGCCGATGGCTGGGGACCGTGGAGCGCTGTTAAGCAAATTATCGTCAATCCCGTTAGCGAAAACTTGCAAGATGTTTTGGAGGCCGGCGACAGTTACCAATATGTTACCGATGTTCCGTCCGGCACACTGCTGTTTACCGAAATGTGGCGCGTGTTGAATGAACATAACGCCCCCTGTTGGATTTCCGAATTTAATACGCTCAGCCAATATCAATTTTATGAAGATCCTGGTTTTTTGCCGGGGCCGCTATACCGTTTCAACGGCTTCGATGTTTCGGTCGGTCAATTAACGGTCTACAGCATCGGCTGGTATTTCCGGCCGGGACAAACTCTGCCGCTTAAGGCGGCGTATGTTAACGCAGCGATCGGCGATTTCCTGTTAGTCATCATGGATGCCGATACCTTTGTCGAAGCTTATTGGCAGGGTAATTTTTTGGTTGCGACGCCGTATCATATCGGCAAGCAATGTCTGTAGCGGCTTGTAAACATCAACAAATTAAAAGCAGGCACGGTATGAGATGGCAAGACGTTTGTGAGCACCCCGGTTTAAAAGACTTACCTTTCAAAATTGAACTCGATGA
>SCST01000111.1 GCA_004299465.1 Methylovulum sp.
CAGTGATTTCCTGCACGGCACGATAGCAAACCATCTACATCAACATACGGTGAGCGAAGATGTCCATGCATAGTCCTAGCGATGATGTTGACGGCGAGTTGAGCGAGATCAACGTTACGCCTTTGGTTGACGTGATGTTGGTATTGTTGGTCGTGTTCATCGTGACGGCGCCGCTGCTGACCCAGGCGGTACGCGTAAGATTGCCTAAAACCGAGCAGACAGAACCCGCGCCCGACCAGCATATCGCCGTTTTGAGCATCGCTGCCGACGGCGAGCCTTTGCTGGATGACCGTCCTGTGCCGCTGGCAGCGCTGGAAATGGAATTAAAAGCCTTGCAGGAAAAAGACCCCGAAATCAGCCTGCAATTACAGGCCGACCGTGCAGCGGTGTTTGATGCGGTGGCAAAGGTCATGGCCAGTGCGCAACGTTCCGGTATCGGTAAATTATCGTTTGTGACGGTGCAGCAATAAGGTGATAACGCTTTCCTGTTATTTCCCAGGAATACGCTATGGCTTGATCGCGCTATGTTTAACC
Organism: Methylovulum sp.; assembly: GCA_004299465.1. Taxonomy (GTDB): domain Bacteria; phylum Pseudomonadota; class Gammaproteobacteria; order Methylococcales; family Methylomonadaceae; genus Methylovulum. The sequence continues at coordinate 535 of SCST01000111.1, forward strand.
GCCTGCCAAAGCTTGCCGGAGCGCGACCTCAAGCAAGCCGCTGTCAGTACGCCTGCCGGTTGGCAAGCCGGCCATCATGTCGGAGAGGCCGCCGTCGAGCACTGGGTGGCGGCTTTTGCCGATCCTGTGCTGAGCCGTTTGGTGCATAGCGCCTTGCTGGATAATTATGATCTGCGGGCGGCGGCGGCGAGAGTCAACGCGGCCCGCGAATCGGCAGTCATTGCCGGGGCCGTGCGCCTGCCGCAGTTGTCGTTTACACCGGGTTATCAGGGCGCGCAGGTGCGTGACAGCGGCTTTGCATCGACCCGGACGGATGCCTTTGAAGCCTTGTTCAATCTCAGTTGGGAAATCGACCTGTGGGGGCGCTTGTATTCCGCACAGCAGGCCGCGCAACGGGAAGCCGATGCGCTGGCCGCCGATTTTTACGGTGCCGGGCTGTCGTTGGCCGCGCGTACCGCGCAAAGCTATTTCGAATCAAGCGAAGCCGATCTTCAGGTCCAGGTCGCCGAGCAGTCCGTCAAGGATCGCCGCGCTATCGTTGAACTGGTGCGCGGACGTTTTAACCGCGGTTTAACGCGCGGCCTGGATTTGCGCTTGGTGTTGACCGATCTTGCGAATGCCGAAGCGCGGCTTGCCGACGCGCGTAACCAGGCGCAAGCCGTTGCGCGCAGGCTGGAGGTGCTGCTGGGCCGCTATCCGGGCGGTGCCATACTAAAAACCGCGCAATTACCGGTTCCGCCGGCGCATTTGACGGCCGGCTTGCCGTCGCAGCTACTGGCGCGGCGGCCTGACCTGGTCGCGGCTTACGCGCGCCTGCGTTCGGCGGATGCCCGCCTGTCCGGCGCGCAGCGGGCGCTGTTACCGCGTATCGCATTAACGGCAAGCGGCGGCACGAGCAGCTCTGCGTTGGCCGATATTGTCGATCCGCGTGCCGCCGTCTGGAACCTGGCGATGGGCTTGGTGCAGCCGGTTTTTACCGGCGGGCGATTACAGGGCGACATTCGCTTAAATAAAGCGCGGGTCGAAGAGGCGTTGAATACTTACCGAAGCACCGCGCTCAATGCTTTCCGCGAAGTCGAACAGGCGCTGGCGGCGGAACAGTGGCTGCGCATCCGAGAGCAGGCGCTCAGCGAAGCCGTCGCGCAAACCGAAGCCAGCCGTAAACTTGCCGTGTATTCCTATCGCCAGGGCCTTATTGAAATTCTAACCTTGCTAGACAGCTACCGCAGCACGCTGGATGCGCAGAGCGCCCATCTTGCCGTGCGCAGGCAACTGCTGAATAACCGGATTAATCTTTACCTGGCTTTGGGAGGCAGTGCCTATGATGCCGACTAAGCGGCTGAAAATCGTCCTGCCGCTGGCTGTTGTTCTTGCCGGCATTACCGCGGCGTGGGGGATCATTGTCTACAAGCCTGAGTTG
>SCST01000814.1 GCA_004299465.1 Methylovulum sp.
ATGTTACCTTTTAAATCTGGATGGCACTGGTTTCTTCTCATCTGAAAAAGTAAGCGCTCCATGTTGTATGAAAAAGGTAAATTCAAAGACAGGAGAAACCACTTAATTGGGTATCTGTTTGACTCAAGTAGGTTCTTTCATGTAGAATTTCTTCTTATTACTTTTGGAATTACGAATAAGAGGAGATTCGAGATGGAGGACTATCCCAAAAACTTTCAGGAATTTGTTAGTAGATTCCAAAGTGAAGAAGATTGTATTAATTACATCATAACATTGCGTTGGCCAAATGGTTTTATATGTCCACGGTGTCAATGTAACAAGGCATGGAAGACAAGTCGTAATTTGATTCACTGTGCCCAATGTGGTCATCAAGCATCTGTAACTGCTGGCACAATCTTCCAAGATACAAGGAAGTCACTGCGCCTTTGGTTTCATGTTATGTGGTGGGTAATGTCTCAAAAGACGGGTGCAAGTGCCAAGAACCTTAAAGATACCATGGGATTTGGCTGTTATGAGACAGCGTGGGCATGGCTTCACAAATTTCGCCGTGCTATGATACGTCCAGGAAGAGAGCCTCTTGATGGGAGCGTAGAAGTTGATGAAACCTATATTGGAGGTGAAGAAGAAGGCAGTAAAGGGAGGAAGATTGTAGATAAAGTATTGGTAGCTGTTGCCGTTGAAGTAGAAGAGAAAAAGCTTGGGCGAGTACGTTTTCGTTGTATTCCCAATGCTTCTGCAGAAAGTTTGATTCCTTTTGTACAAGATTATGTTGAGCAAGGAAGCACAATAATTACTGATGGATGGAGAGGATATTCGAGTTTGAAAGAGAAAGGCTATCGACATGAGGTACGAAAAATAACAGGCAGCGGGGAGAGCGCAGCAACACTTATGCCACATGTCCATCTTGTAGTTGCCCTCGTAAAGCGGTGGTTGATGGGAACCCATCAGGGTGCTGTTAGTGCTACACATCTTCCCTATTACCTTGATGAATATGCCTTTAGATTCAATAGGCGATTATCTACCCACAGAGGGAAATTGTTCTATCGCCTTATGCAACAAGCTGTGGTAACTGAAGCTACTCCTCTAAAGAGAATTTATAACAACTTATAAGTTACTGGATAATGGTATCTGACGCAACTTGAGTGAAGCAGATACCCAAATTTTTTATATTTATCATAGGGCATACCAAGTCTTCTGAAGGTATCAATATCAGGTGACGGTGCCAAAATGAGAATAGAAAGTAAATGACAAACAAAAACATTTTCTTGACATGGAAGAAATTGTGGAGTATAGTTTTCACATGTTTTATCTGCTGACAGCAAAGATAGTCTTTAGAGTAGTCTGGCATTTCAATGCCGTGGCCGAAGGGGGATTTTCTTAGCTTTTAGCAGAAGATAGCCCTAAGAACTCAAAGGCCACGGAATAAACCCTGTGGCCTTTTTATTTTGGAGGTACATCATGAGATGGGACGCGGAGAAATATGATTCAGCGAAAGCTCCCCAGATCGATGCAGGTAAAGAACTTATCGCAATGGCCCAGGTGTGTGATAGTGAATCCATACTCGATGTAGGCTGCGGCACCGGGAAACTTACCGTAGAACTTGCGCGGCTATCATTTAAGGGTGATGTCATCGGCGTTGATTCCTCCCCGGAAATGCTTAAGAAGGCAAGAAAAGTATCTTGGGGAATTGAGAACGTTCACCTCGTGCAGATTGCTGCTCAATCTATTGATTTCGTGGACAAATTCGACCTCGCATTTTCGAACTCGGCACTGCAGTGGGTGAAAGAGCAAAGGGAAGCGATCAGACGGGTATACCGGGCTCTGAATCGGGGAGGAAGGATTGCATT
>SCST01000112.1 GCA_004299465.1 Methylovulum sp.
CGTTCCTGCTGATACGTTACGGCAACTGCGCGACCGTTAACATGGCCGGATGAATGACTTTATCCCGGCTTAAGCCCGTTTTTAGATGCAGGCTGCAGCCTATATTCGATGTTACCAATAATTCGGCTTGAGATTGTTCAAAATGGCTTATTTTGGCATCCCGGAGCGGCTCGGCTATGTCGGGATGAGTCAGCACATGCACGCCGCCTGCGCCGCAGCAAATGGCGTTTTCAGCAAGAGGGATGACCGATAGGCCGGGAATCCGGGCCAGCAAATTATAAACAGCTTGCTGGTTTTTCAGCGTATTGCGTTGGCTGCACGGTTCATGCACGGCAACTTTTCCCGTGCGCGCCTTCAGGTGCAGGTTGTCGGGCCAGTGATTGTCCAGGAAGGCTGTAATATCTGACAGGTCATGCTTGAAAGCCCGGTGATATTGGCGCTCATATTCATGCAGCATCAAGCCGCAAGCACTCGCGGTATAGACCATGCCATCAATATTCAATGCGCTGAAAATACGGATATTGTCATCGGCCATTTGTTCGGCAATTTCCGGTTTACCCTGGTGTTTATGGATGGCGCCGCAACAGCGTTGCTCCTTCGGAACCAGGACATCGTAACCGATCCGGTTGAGCAGTGTGATCGATGCGAGTTGCGTTTCGTGGTCGAAATGACTGCCGATACAGCCGGTAAACAGCGCGACGCAGCCGCGGTGCGGCCGGGTTGCCGGGTAGACTCTTGCCAATGGGCTGGTATCGATTTCAGGCAATAAGGCATCGGCTTTATCGAGCTTTAAGCATTTCAACAAGCCCGATCGCCTGACGGCATAATGCAAACCGGTTTTTTGGTACAGTTTAATGAGGACGGATGCGGCATCGAACAGGTATTTATGTTCGATAAGCTTAAAGCCCAGTAAGGCCGTCCAGGTGTGAAGCGTGCCGAGTTGCTTTTGCGCCGCTTCAAACAGCTCAGCGTAGGCCATGCGGCTGGGGCATATCGCTTCACAGGCGCGGCATTGCGTGCAATGCTCGAGGTGTTCGCGTTCTTCTCCGGAAACGGGGATTTTCCTGTTGAGGATAGCATCGATAGTACGGATGCGGTTGCGCGGCGTTTCTGCGGCTATCGGGTTAACCTTAAAGGTCGGGCAGGTATTGACGCATAAGCCGCAACGCATACAGTCGGCGGCGTCGGGGACGTAAAATTCCGCCTGGACACCGCCGCCAGAGGAATCGTCGCTAAAGCCAAACATCATCATGATTCCATAACCAGCGCGTATGCGCGGCGCAGCAATTCCATTTCCGCGGGCGGCTGTCCTCTTAACTGGGTCAGTGTTTTCAATTGGCAGCCTTTGCTTGCCATCAATTGATGCGGCGGGTCCAGCAAATCAAAGCGGGCCAGGTAGACGGTGATCAAACCGTTAGGGATATCGACCTGTTCGTGGTAACCGGCAGTGGCTTTCAACAGGTCGGGCGGCAAGTCCATCAATTTGCCGACGGCGTTGACGATGCCGGCGGGATGGGTGCTGACGGTATGCCTTATGAGTTCATCGGCTTCCAGTACCGAGGCCAGGGCCGGCAACGGGGAGGGGGCGCAAATACTGCCGCCCGGATGTTGCGCGAACAAAGTTAACGCACTGATGGCGCCGTTGTAGTAAAGGATTACGCGGCTGTTTGCAAAAAGGTCGGTCATGATCGTCTCAGTGCTGGCTGTCCCACAAACGTTTATAACTCAAGTCCATGCGGGAAAGTCGTGTGGTGATATGGTTAAGCCGGTTAAATTCAGGAAAGCGCGTCTTGTTGCCCGCGCCGTACCAGTGTTCCATAGCCGAAGTCAGGCGTTGTTTGTTGTCATAATCGTCGGCAATGCGTTTTTTCAGCCAATTCATGCTGTTATCCGGTGTCAATTCGACGATGCGGTAGCGTACGCTGTCTTCAAAAATACGCACGCCGCCACCTTCCGAGACGGTTTGGCAAAGCTTTCCGGCATCAACGACTTCGACGCCAGCCAGGTAATCAATGCCGAAGGTGTGCAGTTCCGGCAGCCAGGGTACGGTCGGTCCCATCAGTACGGTTTTCGCCTGTTGCGCCAGTGCGGCAAGACGCGGGAAGGTTTTATTGGTAATCGAGCTTGCGGTTAAAAATACCCAGTCGGCATCGGGTATCAGGAATTCGCAAGCGGGGTCGGGATAATCAGTATTTTGCGGTTGGCGCTCTATAATGCTGAGATTGATTGCGCCGGCATAGCGTTCAATACCCGGATAACGCCCGACGACGACGACTTTTTTACCCTGTAATAGCGGCAGAAAATGTTCAAAAACAGCAAGATTGCCCAACTCCGGCACCGGCAGCAGCGTAATTCCCGAAGGTAATTCATGCTGGTTAAGGCTGCAATTGATAGCCGCCATGCCGACCGTGGCTTTGTAGGGTTCCCAGTCGGTAATCCAGCCGGCCAGTTCGCCCAGCGTTTTGCCTGCCAGCGAGCCCGGCCATGACAGGGTGCGGGTCGGAAGCTGGGGACTCATTGCGAGACCAGTGTGCTGTGCCTCGCTGGTGCAGGATGTCCAGACCAGGCCGATGTTTACAGCGGTGGTTTTCGTATCGCCGGCGGCATAATCCAATAGTAGCTCGTAAATACGCTTGGGGTGGCTCATATAGGTTTGCCTGGTGTAGGGCGCGCCGTGCGCGCCAAAGGGCAGTAAGTCGTCGTTCAAAAGTGGAGTAAGGCGCACACGGCGCGCCCTACTGGAGACTTACGGCCCTTGTAAAAAACGCTAAAAATACAATTACAAGCCGATATAGCGAAACGGTCATTCCGGCATCGGCAATAATTTAGCTTCCGCCTTGATATTATCGGCTTTGCCCCAGGCGTTGATCGCTTCGACAAACCATTTTGGTTTAGCTGGATGCGTTTTTACGACATCGTATTCCGCGTAAAACGTGTCGTCGCTGTTAAATTGCAAGCTGCCGATACGCCGTTTTCGCTTATCGTACCAATTGCCGGTTAAATTATCGTCGCCGGTATAGGGGTCTTTGACCAGGCTGAACTCGGCGTCTTCGTAGATGGGGTAGTTTTCGATTTCGCCGGCGTTAAAGCCCAGCTTATCAATTTCATCGCATAGCTTCCGGCAGATGCTTTCGCCGAGTTGGCGGCGAATGTCAACGTGTTCGGATAGGTTCATGATTCGCTTACGCCTTCCGCCAAATCCATAATCACCGAAGCACCGGACAAGTCTTTCGGGTCGAGTTGTTTGATATGCGCCAGCACGCCGTGGGCATCTGTAGAATAACCTTGGCGCAGCTTGATAAAGGCCAGGGCTTTTAAGGTGTACAA
>SCST01000113.1 GCA_004299465.1 Methylovulum sp.
GGCATGGAGCAAGGCATAGAGCAAGGTATGGAGCAAGGCATAGAGCAGGGAATACAGAAAATCGTTAAACAACTGCTAAAACAACAGCCACCTGAAACAGTCGCAAAAATAACAGACTTGCCGATAGAGTTGGTTATGGCAATCAAAAATAAAGCCGAGCATTGATTTCGTTTGTGTATGGATTGGCAGGCTGTTTCAGGACAGATTGAATTAGCAACAGGGCAGGCATTTAGTGTTGTATCGGCACAAAGGCTTGCCGGCGGTGATATTAATACCGCCTTTCGTCTGCAAGGCCATGATGAAAGCTATTTTATCAAGCTCAATCGTGCCGGTTTGGCAACGATGTTTGAAGCGGAATTTGTCGGTTTACAAGATCTCGCTAACAGCCAAACGATACGGGTTCCTGTACCTGTCGCTTGCTCGGCAACACGCGATCATTCATTCCTGGTATTGGAGTATATTGAATTGGGTCGTTTTAGCCCGGCCTCGGAGCGTTTATTGGGGCGGCAATTGGCGCAATTACATCAAGTAAAACAAGCTTATTTTGGCTGGCACCGCAACAACACTATCGGCAGTACGCCGCAGATGAATAATAAAAGCGCGGATTGGGCCGATTTTTGGCGCGAGCAGCGCCTGGGGTTTCAATTAAAACTAGCGGCAAAAAACGCTTATTGCGGTAAGCTGCAAATTGTCGGGGAACGCTTGTGTTGTGATCTGGGCGCCTTGTTTGACAATTATCGGCCGCAACCTTCGCTGCTGCATGGCGATTTATGGGCGGGTAATGCGGCGGTTGATAAGCAAGGACGTCCCGTTATTTTTGATCCAGCCTGTTATTATGGCGACAGGGAAGCCGATTTGGCGATGACGGAATTGTTTGGCGGCTTCAGTAAGGATTTTTATGCGGCTTATCAAGCGGAGTGTCCGCTGGATAAAGGGTATAGTGTCAGGAAAACACTTTACAACCTGTACCATATTTTGAACCACCTGAATTTATTCGGTGGCGACTATTTAAGACAGGCCGAAAGCATGATTGCAATGCTTCTTGCCGAGTTGGGCTGAGTGCGGTTTCAATGATTTGAGACTGGCTTTGATAGCGCAATACCTGACGATTTCCGTGTGTTGAAAAATACGCCTTTCCTGCCGCTCTTATTGAATCAAAGCCCATGCCATGACCGCTTATAAATTCCCCGAACTCGAACAACTGCAACGCATCATCGACCAATTCGGCGATCGTGCAGACGTCCAGGTAATCGAACATATCCGCTATAAGCAGATGGAATTCCCGATACATTGCATTACCTTGGGTTCAACTAAGCCGGATGTGCCCGTATTGGCATTTTTTGGTGGTGTACACGGTTTGGAAAAGATCGGTTCCGAAGTGATACTCGCTTATATGCAAACGATTCGCCAGTTGCTCGATTGGGATGAGGAGTTTTTGGCCAGGCTTGAGAAGTCCAGGCTGGTTTTTGTGCCCATCGTTAACCCGGTCGGTGTCTATATGGGCAGACGCTCTAACGGTAATTGCGTTGACTTGATGCGTAACGCACCTGTTGACGGCATCGGCACTACGCGCTTATACAGCGGTCAGCGCATTACGCCTTATCTGCCCTGGTATCGCGGCGATATTTCGACTATGGAAAAAGAAGCACAGGCATTATGCCGAGTGGTCGACCAGCAGATGTTCTCATCGCCGTTGTCGATTGCGCTGGACTTGCATTCGGGATTTGGTATCAAGGATCGCTTATGGTTCCCCTATGCGTCGCGTAAGACGCCTTTTGCCTTTATTGCCGAGGCGCTGGCTTTAAAGGAGTTGTTTGACCGTTGCTACCCGCATCATATCTATAGAATTGAACCGATGTCCCAGGAATATGTGATTAACGGCGATTTATGGGATTATTTGTTCGATCGCTTCATCGGCCAGGTTGTGGGACAGTTTAGCGATCAGCGCTTGTTTCTGCCGTTAACGCTGGAAATGGGTTCATGGCTTTGGTTGCGTAAGAGTCCTTTGCATCTTTTTTCAAGGCACGGCTTGTTTCATCCGTTATTGCCGCACCGGTTGCAGCGGGTGTTTCGCCGGCATTTGATATTATTCGATTTTTTACATCGCAGCCTGTTGTGTCCAGGCCGATGGGCGCGGCTCGACCCAGAGCAAAAAATAGCCCATCAAAACAGGGCGTCAGGGCTTTGGTATGGACAATAAGCTGGGACGGAACTGGATATTGCTGCGCGGCCTGGCGCGTGAGTCTCAGCACTGGAGGGATTTTGTGCCGTTATTGCAGGCCGCTTTCCCCCATGCGCAAGTAACGGCGCTGGATTTACCCGGCACGGGTTGTTGCCATCAAGCACACACGCCCTGTACGGTTAAAGCGATAACGGATAATGTTCGCGCCCGTGCGCTTGAACAGGGTTTGCTGAGGCAACCGGCGACTTTTCTGGCGGTTTCGTTAGGCGGGATGGTGGCCTGGGAATGGCTGCAACGTTATCAGGGTGACAGTTGCGGTGCCATCCTGGTGAATACCAGTTTTGCCGGTTTAAGCCCGTTTTATCAGCGGATGCGCTGGCAAAGTTACTGCAAATTCCTGGCGTTGGCGGTGCAGCGTGATTTGCGCCGCCGGGAGTTGGCGATTGTGCAGTTAGTCGGCAATCGCGAAGACCAGTATGAAACGGTCGCAGATGAATGGCAAGCGATACAGGCTGAGCGTCCCATCAGTTTTCAAAACAGCCTGCGCCAGGTCATTGCCGCAGCAAGTTATCGGCCCGGCGATGCCAAACCGGGCCGGCCTGTATTGTTGTTAAACGGCAAGGGCGATCGCCTGGTTGCTCCGGCGTGTTCGGAAGCCATCAGTGAAAAATGGGCGTTGGAACTGAGAAGCCATCCCTGGGCGGGTCACGATATTTCGCTGGATGATGGAGAATGGGTGGTAACTCAGGTGAAGCAGTGGTTTGCGGGTTGTGATACTCAGGTATGATATTTAAATATATAGGGGCGCCATGCGTCGCCAGTAATAACCGCTATGGGCCCTGTCGTCCCAAAGCAGCAATTGATGATGGATGCCCTTTTTATGCAATATCGAACTGAGTTGCTGGTTATTTTCTAAAAACGGGTCTTCGTTGCCTATCACCAGGACAATATCCATTGCTTTAAGGTTGGCCAGTTGCCGTTCGCATTCCAGGTTCGGTAAAAAATGGCTAGGCGTATGAAAATAAACGTCTTCGCTATAAAAACCGTCCAGGAGATCATTAAAGCATTCGACATTCAGCGTAAGGTCATAACGGCCTGAAAAAGCCACCAGCTTTTTAAACAAGTGCGGGTGGCGAAAGGCGATATTGGCGGCATGAAATGCGCCCAGGCTTAAACCATGCGAAATCACGCATTCGTGGGCATTTCTTTTGTCCATAAAAGGCAACACTTCATCAAGGATATAATCTTCAAATGCGATGTGGCGTTGAATCCTCCCGGAAGGATGCGCCCAGCCGCAGTAAAAGCTTTCACTATAGATCCCGTCAATACAGTAAAGCTGCAGCCAGCCTTGTTCTATTTTGTGCTTTAACGCTCCGACCATACCCAATTTTTCGTATTCATAAAACCGGCCGTCGCGGGTAGGGAAAATCAGCACTTTTGCCCCGGCATGGCCAAATATCAGTAACTCCATATCGCGTTGTAAATTATCACTCCACCATTTGTGATATTCGCGGTTCATTCAAAATCTCCCGTTGTTCATGTGATTGCTTAGTGTTACCGGTATGTTGGCTTAGCGGTGCAAAAAAAGCATCGAGCTCATTAATCAGCTCGTATTGCTGCTGCGCCTGGTCTGCGTAGTTGTAATGCCCTGCTTCCAGGATAAATAGCTGTTTTTCTGCGGGAAGCGCGTTGTAAACTGCAAATTGTCCAGGCGGTGCGACGCACGGATCGAATTTTGCGCAGGCGCAATGCATCGGCAGGGTAATGCGCTGCGCTGCAGTTGCGGCATCGTAATAACGCAATACCTTCAGGGTTTGTTTTTTATGGCTTCGATAATACTGCTGCAAACTATAGGCGCTGCCTTGCGAAGGCAGCCTTAACCGTAGCGGATGATTGCCGAACGTAGGAACATTGAAATGCCCGCGGGCAATGCGCTGTTCCCAGGCCAATGCCAATGCGCCAATACCTCCGGCAAAACTGATGCCAAGATAGCCGAGGTGGCCGGCTAAGTGCGGAAACAGCGTCAATAATGCGCTGGTGGCCAACCATATATCGTCGACACAGCCGCCCAGGATATAGCGGTCAAGCTTGTCAATATCGTGCCGTATATGCCAAAAAGGATCGGCAGAAATACCGGCCCTGGCGCTAAGGCTTAAACCGCGAAAGCACGGAAACAACAACGCTGCGTCCCTAAACGGCAGGTGAAAGTCCGGCGCGTCGCGCCCGCCATAGCCATGACCGATAATGAAGCCCCGCTTGACAGCGCCGCGCCTGGGTAACAGCAACCAGCCCCGAATCGGGAAATCATCAGTCGAGGTATAGCCGATAGCGAATATCAGCCAGTCAGGATTAGTGCCGTTTATGATGTTTGTATGGGGTTTTGGGGCGACAGTTAAGGCTTTTTGATAGCGCTTTTGCCAAAATTCATCAAAATCTTTCGGGGCTTTCGGCGCTTTCACAGTGAATAGCCGGGCTAGTGAATAGCCGTAGGTTGGATCAAATCCATATTCGCATTTATTAATAATACCCGTATTGTCGTCTGACATTTAAACCTCTTAACCGCGCCTTTATACCATTGTAATCATGACAGGATTATTTATATGGATTTAAGGCGTCACAGGCATAATGATCGTTTTGTATCCTGTACACGCCGCCCGGATTGATGCGTTGGCACCGATTACCGGCGATTATGATAGCGGCAATGAGACAATCAGTATAGGTCCGGTAAATAATTACGGGTTCTGGCAGGATATTGATTTTAAGGGAGAGTCTGGCAAGGGTTTGCAATCAGCTGACAAGAATAAACATGTGGATAGAGCGAGCTTTTAAACCTGGGTGATACGCTGCCGGCGCCGATTCATCTCCTGGCCGGACTCAGCATAGATGTCGGGGAGTCGCTATTTTTGCGAAAGCTTGTTTTGGGTCTCCCAACCCAAGCAAGCGGCAAAAATCACGCGACCGCTAATGCCTGCGGCGCCCCAGCCGTCCTGAGTCTCTCGTTCGCC
>SCST01000114.1 GCA_004299465.1 Methylovulum sp.
TGATATTTTTCCGTTTCGCATTAAATGAAAGCCAATAGTAACTACTCAGCTCCATACCAAGCTACCTGTAGGGCGCGCCCTACAGCGGACAATTTCAGCAAGGGGCTGAGTAGTTATAGCCAACAAATGAACCCTTTAGAGAGGCTAACACAATGAATGAAAAAACAGTCGATGCATTGCAGATTGATGAATTGCCGTTAAGCGAATTAACGATGAAACATTTTAACGAAGACTACCGGGATCGTGGCAAACCGCTGCTGATCCAGGATTTTATCAAGCCTTCGGTGGATTGGGACCTGGATTTTTTATGCAGCCACTTAGGCGATGATGAATACCTGGTCCGCGAATACGGTGAAGGACATTTTGATAAGCCCAGGCATTTGTGGGTTAAATATTGCGATCACTTGAAAATGACGATGAAGACGTTTGCCGAACACATTAGCGACGGCAGCGCCAAGAAAAGAAACCTGTATTTGGCGCAAAGTCCTATCGGACATACCGATGCGGCAAAGTCACTGGCAACGGAGATGAGTTTTTTAACGCAGGAATTAGGCTTGGAGCCGGCTATTCCCGAGGCGACGTTGAACGTCTGGATAGGCCCTGCCGGCCATGCCGAACCCCTGCATTTTGATCCGGGTGACGGCACGCTGATACAATTGCACGGCAGCAAGAAAGTGATCTTGTTTCCGCCGCGGCAAACCGCCAATTTATACCCTTTCGGCTTTTACGATACCTTGCCGTTCTGGGTAAGCCGGGTCAATATCGACAATCCCGATTTTACTACGCACCCTCGCTATGCCGAAGCGATGAAGGAACGTTATGAAGTGGTGCTGACGCCGGGACAGCTTTTGTTCATTCCGACGCATTGGTGGCATGAAGTCGTTTCGGTAGGCGAAGGTTATGTCTGTTCCTGTAACCATTTCTGGAAGGTGAAACCTTATAGTCGTAACTTCAGCTCGTCACGGTCAATTGTCATGCTGTTGATGAATAACTTGCCTTGGCATTGGGTACTGCGCTTCAATCGTTTTATTTTCAACTTAAAAAACCGCTCAGCGGCAACATGAAGAATAAGAATCCAGTCATGAAATCGAAGTTGCTTGATTTTTTAGCCATTGATACACCTCGCACCCGGTTAATGCTGGTCATTGCTTCGACCGTTTCCGGTGTTATCAATGCGCTGGTCTTGGTCGTCTTGAATGCGGCGGCCAAGGATTTTGATAACTCCGAGCTTGATGCCCGGTTATTCATGCTGTTTATTTTATGCGTTGCACTTTACTTTTTAAGCAAGCGCTATGTGACCCACCGCATTACTAACTTGGTCCAGACCGGCATTTTTAAATACCGCAGCCGGATATTGGAAGGTCTCAGGGATTTGCAACTCCTGTCGTATGAAGAAATAGGCAAGGCGCAAATCCTTTCCGTGCTCTCGGAAAAAACCGAGCTGATCTCTCAAGGCGCGCATCGTTTGGCGGATGGATTCCCCGCCGTTGTCATGCTGGCCTGTTCCTTTGCTTACATGGCCAGCATTTCCTTAATGGCTTTCTTGATCGCGGTGGTTTGTATCGTAGGGGCGGTCGTCACCATTTTTATACTGGTCAAATCCATCAGCCAGACCATGCAGCTGGCATTGGCCAAGGAAAATGAGTATTTAACTTATATGCAACATGCGTTGGACGGCTTTAATGAGTTAAAAATCAACCGGGATAAAAGCGACGACTTGTACGGCAACTACATGGGGCGTGTGTCTGAAGAAGCGATGCAGAACAATATTAAAACCGATATCAGCAATGTTAATCTTCAGCTTTATGCGCAGATTTATTTTTATGTGCTGATGGCCGGTATCGTTTTTTTATTGCCGCAGTTAAGTGAGTTGACGGCCGATAAGATCATGTCGATCACGACCATCGTGTTATACATCATGGGACCTATCGTCATTATCATCGATATGATACCCAGCGTCGCCAGAGCCAATGTCGCGGTAGATTTTTTGCAGATCCTGGAGAACAAACTCATTGCCGCGAAAGAGCCGATAGTCGATGAGCGTACGGCATTTAACGCACCGGATTTCTTTAATCGCTTAGACATCAGCCAAATCCGCTTTAGTTATCCAGGGCAAAATCAAACCGGGGCGTTTGCGGTAGGTCCGTTTAATTTAACGATAAATCGTGGGGAGCTGATTTTTATTCGCGGCGGCAACGGCAGCGGCAAGTCTACTTTTCTTAAATTATTGACGGGGCTTTATGAACCCGATTCGGGCTCGATAGTGGTCGATAAAAATGCCGTCGACAGCAGTTTATTGCATAATTACAGAAACCTTTTCTCGATTATTTTTACCGATTTTCACCTTTTTGACCGGTTTTACGGGCAACAGAATGTTGATATAGCGTCGGTTAATGAATACCTGGTCTTGATGGGACTGGACAATAAAACCGGCTATAAAAACGGTTGCTTTACCAATACCAACTTATCGACAGGGCAGAAAAAGCGTTTGGCGTTGATTATTGCGTTGTTGGAAGATAAATCGATTTATGTTTTCGATGAAGTCGCGGCGGACCAGGATCCTGAGTTTCGCCAGTTTTTTTATGAAGTCATTTTGCAAAAGTTAAAAAACCTGAACAAGACAGTGATTGTCGTAACGCATGATGAAAAGTATTTCAGCCGTTGCGACAGGCTGTTTGTGATGGATATGGGGCGTATGACGGAAGATAGTGCTTTGCGGTAACGGATTGTTCGCATAGATCGGAAACCGGATTTTTAATTAATAGTAAAGGGGAAATCAATGAACACGATGAGCTGTGCCGGTGCCGGTATGCGTTTTTTTAAATTACCGGCGGTTTTTTTATCGCTAGTCTTAATATCAGGTTGTGGGGGCGTGGCGTTAAAAGATTCTTTTAGCAGCCTATCGCAAACTTATGCCGAATTATCCAATGAACAAATGTTGATGAATTTGGCCCGAAGAGCGAATTCCCATTCGACTTATTTTATGCAGATGTCGAGCATTAACTCGTCTTTTTCTTTCGGCGCTACTATGGGCAGTACGTTTACTGACGGCAGGACGATTGGCGCGGTAGTTGCGGGTGTTTTAACGAAGACATTCAGTTTTGTCGGCACTTTAGGGCTGAGTGCGACAGAATCGCCGAATTTTTCATTCACGCCTTTAAGCGGTGACGTCTTTGCGAAATCACTGTTTTCACCGATTGACACTAAAATTTTCTTTGAGCAGTTAAAACAAGGCGTTCCAGTCGATCAATTGATGAGAATATTATTGGTGTCCGTCAGTTTGGAATATCCGACAGGCAAGAAAATGGTTTTAAGTAATGTCCCGGACAAGATGCGGCCCCAGAATTTTAGAAACTTCTTAAGGCTGGCGGCGCTGACCCGGCAATTGCAACTCAATCAAGCCCTCAATATTGCTGTTGTCAATAATGAAAACATTTTGGAAATTCCTCCCGAGGCAAAAAACCTGCTACTGAAACTGTATTCGGACCCTAAGTATAGTTTTTGGCAAGACGGCGTGTCGGGGTTGGATATTAACGACGGCATTCCCAAAGTATCGTTTGTGATGAGGCCTTTCTCAGCGATATTGGGGGCAGTCGGCGGTGCGCAGGGACGTTTCGAGCAATGGTTGCAAGCCGGGGGTAAACTTACCGATGTGCCCGATTTCGAGAGAAAACCGATATTGACAATGATCTGGGGCGAGCACGACAAGCTTACTCCGGCGGTTGCGGAAGTCGATTATCTGGGCACTACGTACAAAATAGCTGATTTGGATAATGAAGAACATTCTACCTGGAATCGTGACTCATTCAGGATTCTAACGGATTTATTTACGATTATTTCAATAGATCCGAAGCAATTGCCTATGCAGCAATTAATCAAGGTATTTTAAAAAACAGCTTGGGTAGGGGGCTTTAGCATTGTTGGATCAAGCAAAAATTGCCGGGTCCCCTCTCATTTCTTCATCCGGTTCTCAATAATGAATAATTGCCGCCCAATTTGACAAATTTTGAGACAGAACCTATATTTCGGGTTCATGATTGTCAGGGTTAGGCGATTGTTTCAGCCTAAAAAAACAGAATAGAAATTTTTCGGGCGGCGCCTGTCTATAACGGAGTGAGTTAAGTGTTTGATAATGAAGATTTGATTTTTAAGGTCGTCGTGAACCACGAAGAGCAGTATTCAATCTGGCCTCAAGACCGGGAGCTTCCTTTGGGATGGAAAGAAGAAGGAACCGAAGGAAATAAACAGGTTTGCCTCGATCATATCGAAAAAATCTGGACGGATATGCGCCCGTTAAGCCTAAGGGAATTAATGGATAAATAATATCGCTCCCGCTATATCAAGCGCGTGGTTGCGAATGCCTTGATATTTACCATCAATAGCGCCATAACGGAAAAATAATCCATTATGCTAGATCTGATCAATCGCTACAGTCATGGCTTTGTCACCTTTCCTATCCTCAATGCTCTACATCAACAGGGCGTTTTCGACACGATAGAAAACCACTGCCCTATCGATTTCGATGCATTAAGCGCAATTCACCGGGCATCCGGCTATTTAAAACCCGCATTAAGATTGCTGGTTTCGTTAAACATCCTCGATTTCAATAATGGCTATAGTCCGGGAAAGCGCTTTGCCTGGATAGCGAAAACTCCTGAAAATATCGGGTCTTTATTGTCATTGTCGTTTCCCGATGGCCTGAGCCACGGAACAGACGAACAATCGCTGGATTATTGGCTGGTTCAAGCGTCGCAACAATGGGCTGTCGATGACGCGATGCTGGCGGATTACCTGGACGGTCTATGGCTGTTGCCCTTATTGTGCGAAGCGAGAAAGAGCGGCTCTAAACCGCAAAGTTTTGCCGAAACTTTCAGGTTTTTGCCCGATACCGAAAAATTGGCCAGGTTTTTTTTTGCGAAGGGCTGGGTCAATTACATTGACGAACGCCTGGATTTCACGCCGGCGGGCGAGCATTTGCTGGACAGGATTTTTGTCGCCGCGACCGTATATTCTTATCGCCCGATGTTTCAAGGCATGCACGAACTGGTTTTCGGCGACGGCGCCGTGGTTTTTAATCGCGATGACGCGGGCCACGAACAGCACCTAGACCGCTTGCTGAATGTGCAGGCCAGCGGTTTCCAGCATGAACGCTATTTTAACGACTGCCAGGAAATCATCGCCGATATTTTCAATCGCCTGCCGTTTGAAAACCAGCCGGATTATATCGCCGACATGGGCTGCGGCGACGGCACCTTGTTAAAACGCATTTATCAGCATATTGTCGGTCACACGCTACGCGGCGGCGCACTGGAGCGTTATCCGCTGACCTTGATCGGCGCCGATTTCAACGTTAAAGCCCTAGAAGCGACGCATGCCACGCTGGCCGGCAGCCCGCATATTACGATAGCGGCGGATATCGGCGATCCGGCCCGCTTTCTCGCCGATTTAGCCGCTGCCGGCATCGCTAATGCCGACAAAATCCTGCATGTGCGTTCATTCCTCGATCATGACCGGCCGTTTATCGCGCCGAAAAACCTCACGCGCCTCCGGCAGCGGGCCGCCGGCCGCGAGCACGGCGTGTATCTCGGCGGCAACGGCGAGCTGGTTGCCGCCAACGTCGCCTATCAAAGCCTGGTCGAGCATCTTGAGCGCTGGTCGGCCATTTTTGGCGACAGCGGCGCGATGCTGCTGGAAGTCCACAGCATGGCTCCCAATGTTATTTCCCGCTATTTGGATCAATGCGAAAACCTGCACTTTGATGCTTATCATGCATTCTCCGGCCAATTTCTCGCCGACGCCGATGAATTCCTATATGCCGCGGCCGAGAGCGGCCTGTTTCCGCGCCTCGATTTTGCGCGGCATTACCCGAAAACGCTGCCGTTTTGCCGCATCACGCTAAACTGGTTTGAAAAACGGCCTTATCGCCTGCGTCCGGCATTCACCGAGGATTTACCGGCATTGGCGGCGCTCGATGCCGCTTGCTGGCCCGTCCACCTGAGGGCCGGCAAGGACCGGCTTGAAGCCCGGCTTTTGACGTATCCGCAAGGCCAATTCGTCGTGGAGCAACAGGGCGAGGTCGTCGGCGCGGTTTACACGCAACGCATCCTGGATGAAGCCGAGTTAGACCGCATTGATTTTTATCGCGCGCCTGAATTGCATGACGGCAACGGGACGGTCGTACAGCTTTTGGGTTTCAATATCAAGCCGGAAGTTCAGCACCTGGGCCTCGGCGACCAGGTGCTGGATTTTTTGCTGTACAACCTGGCCCTGGACGGTAATACGCAAAAAGTCGTCGGTGTCAGCCGCTGCAAGCAGTTTGTCGATTATCCGGGGCTCGACATCGCGCAATATCTGCAACAATGCCGAACTAGCGGGCAGTGGGATACGGTGCTGAATTTCCATGTGCATCACGGCGCCGAAGTCGTCAAGCCGCTGACCGATTACTGGCCGGACGATGTCGACAACCAGGGCTACGGCATCCTGATACGCTATAGCTTGGCGGAGCGCCAAGATGGGTACGATACTCAACATGAAAATCAGCGCCCCGGCGATGCGGCGCGGCTTGAGCATATCATCGACGAAGCGATATTGACCGTGCTGGGGCCGCGCCGGGAACAGCGTTTCGCGCGGAATAGGGCCTTGATGGAACTGGGCCTGGATTCGCTGGATTTACTGGAATTGCGCGGCCTGTTAAGCCGCCGCCTGGGCGTCAATCTTGAGCCGATGTTTTTTTTCTCGTACGGTACGGCAGATGCGATCAAAGCTTATTTTGCCGGGAATGCCGCCGTAGTCGATACGCCGACGCCGACTGACAGTCACAGTAGTGAGAGTGCGACGGCGGCAGATGCCGGTGTCGATGACATTGCGATTATCGGCTCGGCCTGCCGCTTTCCGGGCGGCATCGACAGCCCCGAGCGTTTTTGGGAAGTCCTGGCGGCAGGACTCGATACGATTGAAACGATGCCTGCGGAACGCCGCGAATTGCACTGCGATGCCGGCGATGTTTTAGGCGGTTTTATCAAGGATGTCGCGCAATTCGACGCCGAATTTTTTAAAGTCTCGCCGCGCGAAGCCCGCTTGATCGACCCGCAGCACCGATTGCTGCTGGAAACGGCGTGGGAAGTCCTGGAACGGGCCGGCCTAAATCCGGATCAACAAAAACAATGCGGCGTGTTCGTCGGCTTGTTCGCCCATGATTATGAATTGCTGGCCGCCGAAGTTAACCGCGATAAAAACTTCGACGTTTACCATGCCGTCGGCAATTCGGCGGCGATGGCGGCCGGGCGGCTGGCTTATTTCTTCGGTTTTGAAGGCCCGGCGATCAGCATCGACACGGCCTGTTCGTCGTCACTGGTCGCCGTGCAACTGGCTTGCGAAAGCCTGCGCCGCGGCGACAGCAAAATTGCCTTGGCGGGCGGCGTTAGTTTAATGCTGGCTCCGGACTTAACGACGGCGTTTGCCAAAAGCGGCATGCTGGCTGCGGACGGGCATTGCAAGACGTTCGCCGCCGATGCGGATGGTTATGTGCGTAGCGAAGGCTGCGGTCTGGTCGTGTTAAAGCCGCTCAAGGACGCTTTAAACGACAACGACCCGATTTGCGCCGTGATTAAAGGCGGGGCGATTAACCAGGACGGGGCCAGCAACGGCATCACGGCGCCGAACGGCCTCGCGCAGCAGGCCTTGATCCGCCGCGCGCTAAAGGCCGCAAAGGTCAACGCCGCCGAT
>SCST01000013.1 GCA_004299465.1 Methylovulum sp.
TGCGCCCTGGCTTGGCCCAGCGTTTGGTTGACAAACGCCATTGCTTGCTGCAGCTCCGCTACGACCGCCTGGTTTTCGGCGATCGTGTTCTGGTAGTCCTGCTCTTTCTTAAGATACGCCTGCTCCGCCTCGACCACCGCCAATTTCCACGCCTGTTCCATCGCGTGGATCAAAGCCACCGGGATATCCGGCCGGTTGAGCTTATCAAAATGCTTTTCGGCAAAATGCCGTGTCCACTCGTTCATGGCCTTTTTGATCGTGGTGGGGCTGTTGACGCCAATCCGATCGCGGATCAGGTCGATGGTCGGAAAGCGGCCGAGTTCCATAAACACTTGGTCGCAGCAGTCGTAGGCACGGGCATAGGTATCGGTCAGTTTGGGCATGATTGTCTGCTATTGGGTTTATTAGGTGTGAACGGTATTTATGGGTTTTATTATAAATAATTTTTTCAGTTTATCGCTATTATTTATAACTTTTAAATAAACTGATATAGATAAGTCTTATTCTACAAACCACCCCTTACAAATAAGACAACTATAACGGTTGACATATATGGTCATAATGAACAATATAATAATTTTAACCTATGGGTAACGTCATGATTAATGAAGTGAACGCGGTCACGTTCAGGCAAAACTTGGGTGAAATGCTGAACCAAGTCCAATATCGCCATGATGCTATTGTGATCAAAAAGGACGGTAAAACTGTGGCGGCGTTGGTTGATGCGCCCCTGTTCGAACGTATCCGGCGTTTCAAGGACCGCTTCGATACACTGAGCCAACAACTTGCCGATGCTTATGCAGAGGTTCCTCAGGATGAGGGGCTATCTGAAATTGATGCCTTGGTTGCGGAGATACGGCATCCGGCCAATTGATATGGCGCGATTGAAGATTGTTTTGGATACCAATGTGTTGCTTTCCGGCACGGCCTATCCATCCTCCATTCCCGGAAAAATTGTTTCAGCGTGGCGGAGCGGCGGTGTGGATGTGGTGCTGTCCCAGTATATCTTGGATGAATTGCAGCGGGTCTTGCCAAGGCTCAACCATCGTCTGGGATGGTCTGACCAAGAAATCCGCGAGTTTGTCGATAGCTTGGCTTTTCTCGCCGACTTGGTGGAACCCATACAAACCTTAGATCCGCTTCTACGTGATGCAGCAGACCAACTCGTTCTGGGCACATTTCTGGCCGCAAATGCCTTATACCTTGTTACAGGTGATAAAGATTTACTTACGTTAGCCGACCGTTACCCGATCATCACCCCCGTCGTTTTTTGGCAACTACATGGTGGCTGATGCCGCAACCCGATAAAATCGGCTGCTTTTTTGGCATTAAAAATACCCACCCAGTGAATTCCGACAAAATCAGGCCACTTTCACAATGGATTGGATAGACATCAAAGCATGTTGCTGCAGCCTGGATTTGGAAGCCAATGAAAACGGTGAAATCTTTGCTATCGGTGCGGTGTTTCAAGGGCAGGCCTTCCAATCCAAAGCCCCTTTTCATATTCGGCAAGTCCTGTCTGATTTCGATAAATTCAGCCGGCAAGCCGCTTTTCTACTCGGACATAATATCTTGCGGCATGATTTGCCTATCTGCCGCGCCATAGCCCCTGATCTGGCCTTGCTGAACAAACCCGTGATCGACACCTTGCTGCTGTCGCCGCTGGCGTTTCCTGAAAACCCTTATCATCGGCTGGTCAAGGATTACAAACTCGTCCGCGACAGCATCAATGACCCGCTTGCCGATGCACGCTTAACGGTTTCACTATTCCAAGACCAATGGCAGGCGTTACAGGAACAACAATTCAACGGTCTGCTGTCGTTTTATCACTATGCTTTTTCCGGTAACCCGGAATTTTCAGGCCTGCAGCACGCTTTGCTGGGCATGGGCGCGGAGCCGCTACAGGCCGGCAAAGCCTTTGACAGCATTAAGCGGCTAACGCAGGGCCGTGTCTGTGCGACAGCGTTTAACCAAGTCGTTTTAAAATATTTGCCCGATCCGCACAAACACCCCGCCCTGGCCTATTGCCTGGCCTGGTTGCGGGTGGCGGGCGGCAATTCGGTGTTGCCGCCGTGGGTCAGGCGACAATTCCAGGATGTCGCGCCGATGTTAAGCCAATTGCGCGACATCCTTTTGCCGTACAGACGGCGAACAAGGCCGAGAAATACGCCTGCATCAACCGCCTGTTGCAGGAACGGCTGGGCGTTGAAGAGGGTAGCGCCATCGTCTATTGTTCAACCCGAGCCAATACCGAGGACGTCGCCGCATTCCTGCAACAACAGGATTGGCAAGCCGAGGCTTTCCACGCAGGTAAAGACACCGCCGAAAAAAAGCATATCCAGGAAAACTTCATCAGCGGCAACACCCGCATTATCACCGCCACCAACGCCTTCGGCATGGGCATGGGCATGGGCATAGACAAGGACAACGTCAGGCTGGTCATCCATGCCGACATTCCGGGTTCCTTGGAAAATTACCTCCAGGAAGCCGGACGCGCAGGACGCGACCAGCTGGATGCCGACTGTATCTTGTTATTTGACGGCCCTGACATTGAAACCCAATTCAAAATGTCGGCCCTATCGCAACTCAGCCAAAAAGACATCGCGCAGATTCTCAAAAGCTTAAAACGCAGCAAAAAGGACAGGCAAGGCAATGCCGTCATCACGACGGGAGAGTTGTTACGTGAAGACCAAGCGGCATTATCTTTCGCCATCGATGAACAGAATGCCGCCACCAAAGTCCTGACCGCGGTGTCCTGGCTGGAACGGGCGGACTTTGTCGAGCGTAACGAGAACCGAACCCAAGTGTTCCAAGGACGGCCTTTAGTCAAAAACATCGCGGAAGCCCAACAGAAAATCGCCAAACTGGGCTTGTCAAAACGCCAGCAAGCCCGTTGGCTGGCGATACTCGAAGCCTTGATGAATGCCGACAGCGATGAGGGCTTCAGTGCCGACAGCCTGGCAGAGCTCGGTGAATTTGCCGACACCGAAACCGAGCGTAACCAAGACAACAAGCATGAAACCGCCAGCCAACGGGTGATCCGCAGTCTTTACGACATGGCAGGCGCAGGCCTGATCCAAAAAAGCCTGTTGTTGAGCGCGTACATCCGCCACAAAGTCGCCAACCCATCCAGGAAGCCGTGCGATTGCTGAAAGGCGAAAAGAACGTGCTGGGCTTGGATGCCGATGAGACGCGGGACAGGC
>SCST01000115.1 GCA_004299465.1 Methylovulum sp.
CCGGTTTTTTGCCCGTCGACAATATCGATTCTAAACCGCGCGCCATTTTCTTCAATGATGAGCGGGTCCGGGATTGTGCCGTAAACGACTTCGGATTCCAGGCTTAGACCTTCCAGCTGCCGCTGGCTGTTATCGTTTTTCAGCACAATCGCCTCAGGAGCCAGCACTTCAATCAATGCCGCAACCAGGCTTTCCTTGCGCAGCTCCATGCCGGCCGTCGTAATTTGCAGCGCCAGCACTGACCCGAAGCGGTCAATCACCAGGCCGGGCAAGCCGTCGCTTTCCCCGAACACCAGGCGGTAATAAGGTTTATCAAACAACTTCTCGCGCAAGCTCAACGCGGTAGCCAGGCGTTCCTTAAAAAAATTGGCGCCGCATTTCAGGTTGGCTTTCCTGGACAGCAGGCGCGCGCAGATCAGCGCCCCTGGGTTGACATAAGCCGTGCCCATGCATTTGCCATCCGCACTGTGTACCTGCGCCAAGTCGCCGGGCGTAAAAGCATCCAGCGGCGAACGCTGCGTATCGACTTCATTGCTGAAAACCCACAAATGCCCTTTACGCAGGCGCTTGTCTTCATTCTTTTTTAAATAAATTACCGGATGTGCCATGTTTAATTCAGTATATCAAGGGTATAGCCGCCAATGCGATTTTGGGTCGGTGCGATGTCCAGGTGGATTACCTGCGTTGCGCCGGCGTTTATCACGGGCTTTGCCGCAGTGATGCTGGCGGCATAATCGCGCGGCTGAAAAACCCTGTGTGCAAAAAGATTGCCGTTATAATCCAGTAGCGTCAGCTTGATGTCAGGATAAGCTTGCGCAAAAGCCGCCTGGTTATTGATAAGCCCCGTAACAACATAATGCTGCCCAGATGGCGTCAATGTACCCCGCACAATCAATTCATCCGGATTTTTGTAATCGGGCAAGCTGCATCCAAGGTCCCGGCACAGTGTTGCAAGACCGGGACGCAACCGGGTATTTTGAGTCAGCGCATTGCCTTCGAAGTAGACGATCTGTGCGAGCAGTAACACGATACCGATAGCCAGCCCCAGTTTCCAGTAAGGGCTGCGCTGCCGCCGCTCCCACGGCAAAACCGTTGCCTGGGGAATATCACCGATTTCATCCGATGCCGTGTCGCTGAGCAATTCCAGCGCATCAAATTTTATCGAACAGCGTCTGCAGAATACGATGGCCCTGCTGACGCGCAATTGCTCCGCCGTCAGTGACCGTTGTTGTCGACAGTTAGGGCAACGGGTAAACATCGCGTCAACGCTTTAAGCCCTCCAGCCTGATCCAGTCTTCCTGCTGTGCCGGCGGCTTGAAGTCGATATCAGCCTGATAAGCCTTGATTACCGAATCAGCCTGCTCGGCGAGTATGCCGGACAGCACCAGTTGCCCTCCCGGCACCAGCAACGCGCTGATCTTGGCCGACAAATCAATCAATGGCTTGGCGAGAATATTAGCCAGCACGACGTCGCTTTGCACAGGCGCAAACTGTTCGGCCAGGTAGCAGGCGATACGATCCTGGACCTTGTTTTTCAGCGCATTATCCTGTGTCGCCGTTAATGCTTGCGGATCAATATCAATCGCATGAGCCGTTTTTGCGCC
>SCST01000845.1 GCA_004299465.1 Methylovulum sp.
GGGCAACCGCAAGCAATGGCCGGGCCTATCTGGTGGATAACCAGATTTAACGGGTGATTGAAGGCGCTCACGGCAACCACCGGCCCGATGGGTTCCCTATGCGTAAAGGCCAGACGGTTCATCGAGGCTACATTAAGTTGCATGGGGACTTCGGAACCATGCTCGGTACGGATACAGTCAATGCAGTTTTGCAGACTGCTTATCGCACGATTCAGCTCAATTTTGGTGTCAAGATAGGGTTTGCCGCCTTCAGCAATGGCGAGGGCAATGAGCTGTTCGGCACGTTCCCGCATCAATGCCGCCGCGCGCTCGAGAATGGCGATGCGTTCGTATGCGGGTATCCAGTGCCGGCGATCATCGAACACAGCCGCCATATTTTTTAACGCAACTTCAGCGCCACCGGCATCTATGGTTTCGACCGAGCCTATCCGCTTACCGTCATAGGGTGAGAAAACTTCAACGATGCCCGCCGCATGTGCATTGGGAACCTGGACTTGATAATGCATGATGATCTCCGTTGTTTAACCCTGATATGAATCGTGCCGGCTAACGAAGCCATTGATTATTATTTAAGTTTACCTTTTATGGTAATAACGGCGGCATCCCCTTGATGGCCTATAAGTCCGGCATCTTCACAACTCCATGCATTTGTTTTGGACTCGGGAATTTCGACAATTTGATGAGTATTAACGTTTTTGCAGCTTACCGTAACCGACTGCATTCGGTTCATTATGCCGCTCAATATTTCCACGGGCTGGTAATCTTCCCGGTACTCCCAATAAAGGATGTCGTGGTTTTCCCAAAATCCGCCGGTTCCTGCGGTAAAACCGACATAGGCATGGGTGACATTTCCTAATAGCGCAGGAATATCCAGTTCGGTTTTCAGTAGCTGGGTTTCTGGCCTGACCGCTGTTTCGCTGAGACGAACCGCTAAGGTTTTGCCGTCGTAATCAATCCAGGCATACCAAACTTGGCCATCGTTAAAACCGGGCACTATTTTTTTAACAGGCAATGACCCATCATGAATCGTGCTGCCATTCATATCAATAGCCACATGGGCAAGTTTAGGATCGTTGGAATTTG
>SCST01000116.1 GCA_004299465.1 Methylovulum sp.
CAGCAGGCGTCCGCCCCAGCCGGTGCCGTTGGCGTAAGGTTGGCCGGTTTGCATCTGCACGGCCTGGTCCGAGTGCGAGAACAGGTTGCTCGGCGCATATAAGCCCTGGAGATATTGGCTGCGCGTTAATGGCTGGTGCAACATGCCGGTGTTCAATACCACGGCTAACTGCCCGCTGTTGTATAACGGGTTCAGCTCAGCCAGGCCGTAATGCAGCGCATAGGGACTGCCGTTGCCGTCGCTGATGGGTGTCAGCAGCTTGTTGCCGGTCAATGCCAGGTTGCCGCGGATGCTTTGGTAAGCGTTATAGCGGGTCGCGTCCAAAGGCACGATCATATTATTGCCGTCGTTGCCGCCGGCCAGATAGACGCAAACCAGCGCCTTGTAGTCGTTGACCGCTGACGCGCGCGCCAGGCGCGGCATCAGTCCCAAGCCCAGGCCCGACATGCCCAGGCAGGCCATGCTGGCGCTCATTTTCAGGAAGTTGCGGCGTTGAGGGTTGTGTTGCTTGTTCATGGTAGTTCCTCGTAAATAATAGATTAACGTTGCACTGAGTATTCGCTGGAAATTGCAGCGAGGTAAAGTGCGCCCAAAACGCGACTGCCGGTGCCTTGAGTCGCTTGCGTCGCGGTCACGATAATTTGCCGCAATGCGTCGGACATACGCCCTTGCATCAAGCGCTGGTTGACTTGCTCGACCAGGGCATCGGCATCGTCGGCTACGGCGTTGAAAGCAGTCAGGTCGATGCTGAACGACGAACCGAGTTGTCCGCTCAGGATTTGATAAATGAAGTTCGCGCGTTCAATAGCGAGGCCCGGTGAATAAATCTGGAATTCCGGCCCATACAAATCAGGATAGCCGGGTAATGCCGCTTGCGGTGAATAGAAGCTGAACACCGTGATCGGCGACAGCACCTGTTGGCCCAGGTTGCGGAACAGGTACATGAACATGCTCGGATTGCTGACCTGAGCGCCCAACGCGCGACCCATGCTGATGACATGCAATAGCGGATCTTTAAGATGGCCGTGTTCCGAAGAAGGCGCGCCGGTGGCTTCGACATCGGTGAGCACAGCCGTCAGCACCGCCCACAGATCGCCGCGCACGCCTTGGCCGTTATCTGCGAAAGCATCGGCGACGCGCTCAATATAATCGGGGCTGGGGTTGCTGCTTACCAGTGAGCGGATCAGGCGCGTGGCGATGAAGGGCGGCAGGTTGGGGTGTTGGAACAGGTTATCGAGCACTGCATCCAGGTCCTGAGTTACGGTTTGTCCGGCCGGTACGACCAGGCCGTTCAGCAAGGTTTTCGCGCCGGTGTCATGGTTTTGCGGGCGCGGTTCCATCAAACCAACGAAATATTCCTGATTTCTGGTGCCTGGCGTCGCGCCCGGTTTGGTGGGATAAGTCCAGCCGGTCAATGCGCGCGCTACTTCGCGCAGCGTGTTCTGATCATAAGTAGGGATAGCCTGACCCTGGGCATCCAGTTTCAGGCTGCCGTCCTGATTCAATTGGTTCAAGCCTATCGTGAATAACTGCATCAGTTCGCGGGCGTAATTCTCATTGGGCGATGTGTTGGCGGTAGCCTTCATGCTGTTGGCCAAATCCAGGTATTTGCCCATCGCAGGATTCAGGCTCATATCCCGCAGCAGCGAACGGTAGTTTCCGAAGGCGTGCTTGGAGAGCAGCCTGACCCACGGAATCAGTTCGTTGCCGTAGATGTTTTTATTCGACGACACGACCAGTGTTTGGCTCAGCGCGAACACCATGCGTTGCCGTAATTGGTCGGGGGCGCTGTGCATATCGAGGAATACGCGACTGAACAGTTGATTGATGTCAAGATTGTCATCAATCGTGCCGACCGGCAGATTGGCCTGCTCCGCCATCCAGTATTCCCGGCCTACTGCCTGCACGGCGGCGATACTGTCTGGCGTGGGGCCGAAGCTGGCTTGTTCGAGGAAACGAATCGCATCGGCTTGGCTGATCGGTGCTTGGGCCGGCAAAGACGGTGGGGCGGGATCGGGTTCGGGGAGAGGATTAGCCTCCGATACCGGCGTAGGCGTTGTCGGAGTCGGGTTAGGATCGGTTGGCAACGTAACGGGAGCAGTGCCGGTAGGCGTAATGGTATAGCGGCCGACTTCGTTCCAGACATCGAAAATTATGATGTCAACTTTCGTTTTGCCGTCGCAGACCCAGGCATTGACGGTGGCGCCGCTGCTGGTTGGGTTGTTCGATACGTAAAGTTTCAGGCTGGGATTAGTCGGGTCGGCGACCGTGGCGGTAACCGGAACCGAGCAATTGGCCGGTTGCGGAACGGTATAGGCCGTGATGTTAGGATCGAAAGCAGGGCTAAGGCCTGCCGCCGTCAAGCCACTTAACTTGCCGCTGACAGGTGGAGGCGGTGGTGGTGGCGAAGCTTGCTGGACTGCGGTGATCGTGTAGCGGTCAACTTCCGTCCAGTTTTGGTAGATGACGATGTCGATCTTGGAACTGTCGTTGCAGTACCAGGCATTGCGGGGCGTACCGCTGGCAGTCTCGCTGCTGGCGATATACAGCTTCAGGCCGGCATCCGCCAGGGTGGCGGTTACCGGCGCTGAGCAGGTAGCCGTTTTGGGTATCGTGTATTGTTTAATGGCCGGGTCGAACGTCGGGCTAAGATTAGCGACGACCAGGCTGGCAAGCTTGCTTTCCGCGGCAAAAGCCGTAGGGCAGCACAATAAAACGGCTAATATCAGTAGTACGGAAATCAATAGGCCGCGAAGCCGATTATTGTATGGGTAAGATGTAAAGACGGGATTTGCTGTTGTGTTCATGGCTTTGCTCCTAGTGATTTACCGC
Source organism: Methylovulum sp. (assembly GCA_004299465.1). Taxonomy (GTDB): domain Bacteria; phylum Pseudomonadota; class Gammaproteobacteria; order Methylococcales; family Methylomonadaceae; genus Methylovulum. The sequence goes on from SCST01000116.1 coordinate 2,833, forward strand.
ATAACGGAATTGATCATCGTCAGGCCGTTGGCCGTCACGAACGGAAACGGCATGCACAGGATTTAACCCGGCATCCGATGGAATTTCTTGGTTTTTTTTAGGGTTCATAAACAATATTCCTGAATAGTTTGAGATGATGCATTAGGCGTAGCTTATTGCCTTATCGCAATAG
>SCST01000117.1 GCA_004299465.1 Methylovulum sp.
TTAGCAAGCCCTTATGCATCGTGTATAATCGCCAAATTTCATTGATTTTATATGGCGGAATATGAGCATCACACTTTCTAACAGAGTTCAAGCAGTTAAACCCTCACCCACTTTGGCAGTCACCGCAAGAGCTGCTGCGATGCGTGCGGCGGGTAAAGACATCATCGGCCTGGGTGCAGGCGAACCGGATTTTGATACCCCCGACCACATCAAGGCGGCGGCAATCAAAGCCATCGAAAACGGCTTTACCAAATACACGGCCGTGGACGGCATTCCCAGCCTGAAAAAAGCCATCATCGCCAAATTCAAAAACGATAACGGACTCGATTACCAGCCTAAACAAATCCTGGTGTCCTGCGGCGGCAAACAAAGCTCTTTTAATTTGACCCAGGCGTTGTTGAATGCCGGTGATGAAGTCATTATTCCGGCCCCGTTCTGGGTGTCTTATCCTGATATGGTGTTATTGGCCGACGGCGTGCCGGTTATTATCGAAACGACGCAGGCCCAGCATTTTAAAATCACGCCAGAGCAATTGCGTGCCGCCATTACCGACAAAACCCGCCTAATTTTCATTAACAGTCCATCTAATCCATCCGGTGTGGCTTATACGCTGGAAGAACTCAAGGCGCTGGGTGATGTGCTTCAGGATTTTCCCAGCATTATTATTGCCACCGATGATATGTATGAGCATATCCTGTGGCAAAGAGGCACATTTGTGAACATCTTGAATGCGCACCCCGAATTCTATGATCGTACCGTCGTCATGAACGGCGTCTCCAAAGCCTATTCGATGACGGGATGGCGTATCGGTTATGCCGCGGGACCTGCCGATTTGATTGAAGCGATGTGCACGATACAGTCGCAAAGCACATCCAATCCGACATCGATTTCACAGGTTGCTTCGGAAGCCGCATTAACGGGCGATCAAAGTTTTATCGAGCGCATGTGTGTTGAATTCAAGCAACGCCATGACTTTGTCGTATCGGAACTTAATAAAATCGACGGCATTGAATGCCTGGAGACGGACGGTACGTTTTATGTTTTCCCGAATGTCGAAAAGTTGATCGCCCGGCTCGATAATATCAATGACGATCTTGAGTTTTCCGAATACCTGATCGAACATGCGGGCGTAGCGTTGGTGCCGGGTTCTGCATTCGGCTGTCCTGGGCATATCAGGATTTCGATAGCGACCAGCATGGCGAACCTGGAAAATGCTTTAGAGAGAATCAGGCAGGCCATTTAATAAAGAGCGGCTTTACTGTGAAGATACAGGCAATCGCTTTTGTATCCTTCATGGTAGAACCTGGTTTGGAACGGTAGGCAAGATCGCTTGATGAAGAAAGAGCCGGAAAAAAAATTCAAGGGTCCCGGCCCGATACGCATACTGTGCGGCAGTGCAGCCGCTTATTGGTTGTCGGGCATCATTAATCCGGCGTTTGTTGCCGTTGCGGTGATGATTTTGCTGTTTTTCCCCGTTTTCTTCGTGGATTTCCTTTTCCCCGAAGAGCCTTCGCTTCCGGCGGCAGATAATAATGACGCTGAAAAAAGAGAAGATGGCGATGAGGCTTAAGTTTGGCCGTTTGTCGTAAGATACGTGCTTTATCGGGGCAGCGAGGAGCTTGAGGCC
>SCST01000118.1 GCA_004299465.1 Methylovulum sp.
TCTTCCGATCTTCAAATCGTCGATCATGACACCGATATACGCTTCATCACGCCCCGGACACCAGCTTTCCAATTCCTGGACCAGGCGCGCCGCATTCAATCCGGCGATCAGGCCCTGCGCGGCCGCTTCTTCATAACCGGTCGTGCCGTTAACTTGCCCGGCAAAAAACAAACCATCCATATGCTTGGTTTCCAGCGACATTTTCAAATCGCGGGGATCGAAAAAATCATATTCAATCGCATAACCCGGACGGACAATTTCGGCATTCTCAAAACCCAGCATCGAGCGCACAAAATCATATTGCACGTCGAACGGCAAGCTAGTGGAAATACCGTTAGGATAGATTTCATGCGTATCCAGCCCTTCCGGCTCAACAAAAACCTGGTGCGTATCCCTATCGGCAAAACGCACGATTTTATCTTCAATAGACGGGCAATAACGCGGCCCTATACCCTCGATAATCCCGGAATACAACGGCGAGCGATCTAAACCCGCGCGGATAATATCGTGGGTTTTACTGTTAGTCCGGGTAATGTGGCAGGGAATTTGCCGGGGATGTTGTTCGCGTTTGCCCATGAATGAAAACACCGGCACAGGATCATCGCCATGCTGCTCTGCCAGCTTGCTAAAATCGATCGTGCGCCCGTCAATACGCGGCGGCGTCCCGGTTTTCAAGCGGTCGATACGAAACGGCAGTTCGCGCAAGCGTTCCGCCAACGCGATCGAAGCCGGATCTCCCGCACGCCCGCCGCTGTAATTTTCGAGGCCGATATGAATTTTACCGCCTAAAAAAGTACCTGCCGTTAACACCACGGCCCTGGCGGCAAAACTCAAACCCATCTGGGTTTTAACACCGACCACCCGGTTGCCTTCAACGATTAGATCGGATACGGTTTGCTGGAATAAGGCCAGGTTAGGCTGGTTTTCCAGCGCAGCTCTAACGGCTTGTTTATAGAGCTTACGATCCGCCTGCGCGCGGGTCGCCCTGACGGCAGGGCCTTTGCTCGCATTCAGCGTACGGAACTGAATGCCGCCCAGGTCAATAGCCTTAGCCATAATCCCGCCCAAGGCGTCGATTTCTTTAACGAGGTGCCCTTTCCCTATACCGCCTATTGCAGGATTGCAACTCATTTGCCCCAGGGTATCGATATTTTGCGTCAGCAATAGGGTTCTCGAGCCGCATCGGGCAGCCGCCAAGGCCGCTTCAGTGCCGGCATGGCCGCCACCGACAACAATCACATCAAAATCTTTTTTGAATTTCACGACGATTATTTACTCTGAACAATGTTGTATTATTAATGATTGATATTATAAGAGGTAAACGATGAAAAAACGTAAAAATCAACACAATCTTGATCATAAAAAAGATTGTACTCCACAACAAAACCCTGTTGCGAAATTCGCGCACCAGTTTAATAAAGCTCACTGCTTTTGTGATAAAAGCAAGTACCGTCGCAACGCAAAACACAGGAAGCAGGAGGCTTCTCCAATAGTGCTGACCAGGACTATTGGAGAAGCTTTTTGCTTCGCTAAGCCGGCTCTCGTTAACTGCCGGGAAAGCGTCATCGTAAAATATTTATCACCCATTCACGCCGCATTCAGTACCTCCATGCACAGCTAAAGCCTCAGCCCTTACAACATCCAAGATATTTACACCACGACTTAGCGACACCTCTAAATTTAATCTATTCAGTAACTTGTAAAAAAATAGACTCATAAACCGGCCGTACAAAAAATACTCAAACACAACCAAGCCAATCCATTCGGGTATTTTTTTATTTATGGCTTTGACACGACACCTTGTCTCATGATAAAAATTACCCCGTTGTTTAAGAGTAACTCGACAACCAACTCACAAAAAACTTTGGAGTTGCTCCCTTGAGGAAAGGGAAATAACAATTATTAATAACTATAGAGGATTTAAAAATGGCTGAAGTAGAAGAAAGCAATACCATGTGGTGGGTCGTTGGCGGTTGCATCGCTGGCATCATTCTTTTAGTGGTTTTATTGAAAAAAGACGAAACCAAGCATTTACAAAGTGGTGCAGTAGCACAACTTCAATCTGAAACTTTTTCTAAAATAGAAAAAAGACATACCAGCAATAACAGCACTGCTGAGCAAATTTCAGGTAAATAAGAAACTACCCTCCCGCGGACATCCGGCGGGAGGGTGTTTTTCCAAAGTGTAATAAGCTCTAATATCCCCCGTTTTCAAGCCAACGCTCTTCCGTAGCGCCAGCGCCGTTAATCCACACCCTATTTCTGCAAATCGTATATACCGTCCCATGAAGTGTCCGGAGGTGTAACACGGTATGTCTGCAAGCGATCCAGATACAGCCGGCTCACTGCATCATCACGATAGTCCCGTAAAATTGACAGCAATAAATTTTCGGCCCTAGCCCAGCGGCATTGGCGAAATTCTGAAAGCGCTTCGGCAAATACTTCGCATAAAGCCTTGTCGGCTGAATCCACTTGGTTATGTTCACCTAGCAATTGATAAACACGCACCGGTTGACGCTTACCCTGTACACGCACCTTGTCCAGTTCCCGGCATAAAAAGACATCGCTGACCTGCGCATAAGTATATTCAGACAACAAAATATCAGTGCCGTAAACTTTATTGGCGCCTTCCAGCCGCGCCGCCAAATTAACCGTATCGCCCATCATCGTATAATCCATGCGATCAGCCGAGCCCATATTGCCGACGATGGCCGACCCGGTGTTAACGCCGATACGCATCGCCAAAAGCGGCAAGCCCAGTACCTGCCAATGCCGGCGCAATTGCGCCAGCGCATGTTGCATCGCCAAAGCGCTTTTCAGCGCCAGGACGGCATGGCGCTCCTCTATGACGGGAGCGCCCCAAAAAGCCACGATGGCATCGCCTATGAACTTGTCGATGACGCCATCGTTTGCGTTAATCTCATTGCTCATCTGCGTTAAGTAATCATTTAACAAAGCCACCAGAGGCTCCGGCTGCATGGACTCGGCAATCGTCGTAAACCCAGCCAAATCGGAAAATAGCGCGGTAATTTCGCGCAGCTCGCCGCCCAGCCTGATTTCACTATTCATCAATTCGTTAACGACTGCGGGGGAAACCACCTTGCCCAACAAATTGCGGATTTTTTCCTTTTCCGCCAATTGCCCGCTCATTTCATTGAAAGCCCGCCCCAATTCGCCGATTTCATCGCTTGCCGCCAGCTGCACTTTATGATGATAATCGCCGAGACCTATAGCCCGCACGCCATTGACCAGCAACTGCATCGGCCGGCTCACCGTTCCGGCAAGCCAAACACTGATTAATAAAACGATAGCCATACCCGCCAGCGCAATCAGCATCATTAACCAGCGCAAGCGGTAAAAATCGTCGAGAGCATCGTGCCATGAGCGTTGAATTAACGCGACGATGCTGAACTCATCCTGCTTGTGCAGCACAAGCAGGCGGCTTAAATAAGGATTATTTTGATAAGTCTCGAAAAAACTCGCCTTGCCTATCGCTTGTTGCCAGTCATTATTGAGCGCCACATTCTCACCCGGCATCAAGGTTGAAGCATGCAATACGCTGCCGGCTTTGCCCAGGCTTAAAATCCCGATTTCCAATTGCGTTAATTGCTTCAATTGTTCCAACACGCCCTTATCAATTTTAAAGCCGATGCATAGCCAGGCAATCGGGTCGGGCGCCAGGATAGGCACGGTAA
>SCST01000119.1 GCA_004299465.1 Methylovulum sp.
AAGGTATCCTTACCGTCAAAACCAAACAGCGAATCGCTACCTGTCCCGCCATTCAGTTTGTTGTTATTACTGTCGCCTTTTAAAATCGCCATATTCATCTCCGCGTTGATTGATTGATTGGGCTGACCATCACCCAACCGGATTCTAGCGCTGATCATTGCCTGATAACAACTTAAATTTTGGTCAATTCGCCTGCCGTCCAAACTGTTTTGCATCTAACGTTTTAATGTTGCCGTTATCTATGAATCATCCAAGAAACCTTGCGGACGGGGTAACATACCCATATGCGCCAACTTAGCGTCTACAATGTGTTGCAAAGCTAGGGTAAACCGTCATATCGGCAGGGATTCGCTTACGCGCTCTAACGGGTGCCGACATCCAGAGCACAGGGATGTGCTTGTAGCTCTTGCCATCCCTGGCTTCTGGATTCCGGCAATCCCTGCCGGAATGACGTACTTTTCCTTAAGTTGGCGCGTATGGGTAACATACCCCGTCCGGCTATAGGCCGTTGTAATCAAACGATCAGACTCATATCGGCTGGAGCTAAACAGGACGCCCTAACTTAACATGAAAAAACTGACAGGTTTTTAAAGCCTGTCAGGTTTAGTCAGCAAGGATGATGTTGTGGCTTACATAAAGATAAATTGGCTGTCAGGCAAGCCGCTTGGCAAGCCGGTAATTTGTATATTTCCAATTTCATGAATACTAGAATAAGTAATATAAGAATAAGTAGTCAGTTCCAACGACTGTGACACCAGTCTTGCTCTACTGGCTGATTTTTGCCATGACACTCTATCCGTGTTAATGCCATAGTAGGAGGTATGATCATTGGGGACGGACTGTTTTATATAATGGCTCCTGTAGGGCACATTATGATAATGTGCGTCACCTTCGCTAATAATTCCATCGTGTATTGCAATCACCAGCGTGTCCTCCAGACCAAAGCCGGTCAGGTCTATGATGCCGCCTGAAAGATCGGTTTGGTTATATTGAATGCCGCCAAAATCAATGACAACTTCATCAGCACCATCCGTAAAAAAGCCGCCTATTTGAGCTGCTGTCGCTGCATCAGAAATGATGTAAGACGGGGGAGGCACAACGGTAATCGCCGCGTTGACTTTGACGGTGGCCGCTTGCAGTGTGAACACGTTATAACCGTTCTGGACGCCGTCATCATTCCATCCGACATTGTCCAAATACAGCGTATCGCCGGCATCGCCATCCACTGTCAGCGTATTGCCGCCACTGCTCAGGTCAATGACGCTTTGAGCGTTTAAGATCAGGTTACTATGACCCGCACCCGAGAACTTTATTGTTTCTATTCCAGTGATGAAGGTAGCCGTATCGGTCAAGTCGATACGCTGGTTTGCGCCTGAGATTTGCAACACATCCTTGCGGCCACGTCCGCCGTCTATTACATCGCCATTAAACTCATTGATCTTTAACAGGTCATTGCCGGTGCCGCCATATAATGAATCGACGCCTGTACCGCCATACAGGGTATCATCGCCCGCATTACCGAGCAGTTTATTGGCCGCCGTATTACCGGTAACGGCGTTATTTAATGAATTACCGGCGCCATCCAGCGTGGATAGGCCCGTTAAAATAAGATTCTCTACATTAGCCGGCAAGGTAAAATTAACAGATGATGTTACCGTATCAGTGCCCGCGTTCACATTTTCTATAATAAAGTCATCAATATTCTCAATAACATAGGTGTCGTTGCCCGCGCCGCCTGAAAGCGCGTCAATGCCTATGCCGCCATTCAGCGTATCAGGGCCCCCTCGCCCATTTAAAATGTCATTACCGCCAAAACCAAAGAGTGAATCGCCATCTGTTCCACCATTGAGCAGGTTGTTTTTACTATCGCCTTTAAAAATTGCCATATCAGCCTCCAAGTCGATTATTAATGTTTGGGCGTCCCTCCAAGCGGTGTGCATTGGCGGATTACTCGTGTGAATCGCCTTACGGGTTACATAAAGATAAATTGGCTGTCAGCTAAACCGACTGGCAAGCCGGTAATTTGTACGCTTTTAATTTGTGTGCTTCTAAAGCTTGACACCAGTTTTGCTGTACTGGCTGATTTTTGCCATGACACTCTATCTATTGTAGACGTGGTGTAATAAGTGAACCCGCCACTAAATATCGTTTGCCCGTTTCTCTCTACTATATAGCTGCTCCTGGCACTCCCATAAGCAGCGGTGCCATAATCCAGGAGTCCATCGTGTTGGGCAATAGCCAGAGTGTCCTCCAAACCAAAACCGGTCAGGTCTATCTTGCCGCCTGAAAGACCGGTTTGGTTGTATTGAATGTTGCCAAAGTCAATGATAACTTCGTCAATGCCATCCGTAAAAAAACCGCCGACCTGTGCTGCGGTAGTCGCATCAGAAATGGTGTACGTGGGAGGCGGTTCAATGGTAATCGCCATATTGACTTTAACGGTCGCACCCAGCAGCGTAAACACGTCATAACCATCCTGGACGCCGCCATCATTCCATCCGACATTGTCTAAATGCAGCGTATCGCCGGCATCGCCATCCACTATCAGCGTATTGCTGCTATTGCCCAGGTCAATGATGCTTTGAGCGTTCAAGGTTAGGCGGTTATTGCCTCTACCAGAAAATGCTATTGTTTCTATGCCGGTGATGGAGGTAGCCGCATCGGTTAAATCGATACTCTGGTTTGCGCCTGATATTTCCAACACATCCTTGCG